>JAAYLM010000529.1 GCA_012521915.1 Oscillospiraceae bacterium
CCATACAGGGAACGGATGGGCAAAGGCCAGAGCCGGGCAGGGACATCTGGATGTTCCAGACATGTGATTCCCATCGGCTTTTTCAGTTCCGAAGCCATTTTAGCCAGAAATTTGTTTGGCGCGATGCCGATGGAGCACCAGAGGCCAAACTGCCTGTTGATACCCTTTTGTATGCTTCGGGCAGCCTGAAGAGGCGGGCCATTCAGCGCTTCGCAGCCGGTCAGGTCAAGATAGGCCTCATCAATACTGTTCTGTTCCAGCAGCGGCGTGTAACCCGACAGATACAGCATGACTTCTTTTGATTTTTCTTCATAAAAGGCATGATCAGGTGGAACCAGCTTCAGACCAGGACATAAACCACAAGCTTCATACAACGTCATCGTGGTCTTGACACCGACAGCACGCGCTTCATAATTCGCAGCCAGAATAATGCCCGCCCGCTTCTGCGGATCACCAGCCACCGCAGCTGGCCGACCAGCCAGCTGTGGGTTGCGGGTGGTCTCACAGGCTATATAAAAGGCATTCATATCGACCAGAAATATGACGCGTTCCATAGCTATGTCCCTCCTTTCTGTGCTCAATCACGAAGAAACAAGTCATCGGTAAATAATGCTCATTCCCTTTCAGGACAGGCGACTTCTAAAATCTTCATAACCAAAGCGTCGCACCAGACGCAGTGCCCCATTTCTCTCCAGGAGCATGATGTCCGGCAACTGCATCCCGTTAAAGGTATTGTTTTTAACCATGGTATAGATTGCCATATCTTGAAAAACCAGGCGATCACCGGGGCTCAGCGGCTGATCAAAACTATAATCCCCGATGAGATCGCCGGCCAGGCAAGTCGGACCACCCAGGCGATAGAGATGCTCCTTTTCGCCAGGTTTGCCGGCTCCCGTGATCCGGGGCCGGTAAGGCATTTCCAGCACATCAGGCATGTGGCAGGTCGCCGAAGTGTCCAGGATAGCCAGATCAATATCATGATGCAGGACATCGACCACCGACGCGACCAGATAACCGGCATCCAGAGCAACCGCCTCACCCGGCTCCAGATAGACATCAACCTTGTACTGCTGGCGGAAGCGTCGGATCAAGCGCACCAGCCGGTCAGTCTGATAACCAGGCCGGGTGATGTGATGCCCTCCGCCGAAATTCACCCAGGAAAAAAGGGGCATAAACGCTGCGAATTGTGCTTCAAAGGCTGCCAGAACCTGCTCAAGCGCGTCGGCATCCTGTTCGCATAGGCAATGGAAATGCAAACCACTCAACCCGGTAAGAAGATCCGGCCTGAAAGCTTTGCGGATGACACCAAGACGTGAATCCGGTGTACAGGGGTCGTAAATAGTCTGTTTTTGTGTGGATCTTTGCGGATTAACCCGCAGGCCGCATGTTTTACCGGCTGCCAGAGCTTGTTCTCGAAATTGGATCCACTGGGAGAATGAATTGAAAATCAGATGATCTGCGTATTTGAGCAACGCCGCAAAATCCTCCACCTGGTAGGCAGGTGAGAAAACATGCGTTTCTTTTCCAAAATATTCATAGCCCAGCCGGGCTTCGTGCAGGCCGCTGGCGGTTGTGCCGTCCAGGTAGCGGGCAATGAGCGGATATACCGCATGCATGGAAAAAGCTTTCTGAGCCAGCAGGATCCTGCAGCCGGCTTCCCGTCGTACAGCGTCCAGAAGTTTTAGATTATCCACCAGTTTTGCTTCGTCGACGACATAGCAGGGTGTCCGTATTCCTGAAAGGGTATGCAAATCCATCATGGTCAATCCACCATAACCGGATTAAAATCCTCCTGCCAAGGCAAGCCCCAGCGGTTCAGGGCGTCCATGAAAGGATCCGGATCAAATTCTTCCACGTTGTAAACCCCCGGCCGAAACCAGGTTTTGTTCATGACCAGCATGGCGCCGATCATGGCAGGTACCCCTGTTGTGTAGGATATCGCCTGTGAGCCTACTTCACGATAGCTCTCCTGGTGATCGCAAATATTGAACAGGCGATATTTTTTCTCTTTACCTTCTTTTATGCCCTGGAAAATACAACCGATATTTGTTTTACCAACAGTTCTTGGACCCAGGCTGGCCGGATCCGGCAGAACAGCCTTGAGAAACTGCAGGGGTATGATATCCTGCCCCTGGAAGCAGACTGGTTTGATTGATGTCATACCGACATTCTCCAGACATTTCAAATGAGTCAGATAGCTTTGGCCGAAAGTCATAAAAAAACGGATCCGCTTTATCCCTGGGATATTTTCTGCAAGTGATTCAATTTCCTCGTGATGCAGCAGATACATGTCGCGTTTGCCGATCCCTTCAAAATCGTATCCGCGTTTGATGGCCATGGGTTCCGTTTCAACCCACCTGCCATTCTCCCAGAAGCTGCCATTGGCTGTAACTTCGCGAATGTTAATCTCCGGATTGAAATTGGTTGCAAAAGGATACCCGTGATCACCGCCATTAGCATCCAGAATATCGATCTTATGAATTTCATCGAAATGATGCTTGAGGGCATAGGCGGAAAAGACACCCGTTACACCAGGATCAAAACCGCTGCCCAGCAAAGCGCAGATCCCAGCTTCACGAAAACGGTCCTGATAAGCCCACTGCCATTTGTACTCAAATTTAGCGGTATCACGCGGCTCATAGTTCGCTGTGTCAACATATGATGTACGCGTAGCCAAACAGGCGTCCATGATCGTCAAATCCTGATAAGGCAACGCCAGGTTGAGCACAACATCCGGTTTGAACTGCTCGATCAGGCTGATTACCTGATGTGTATCATCAGCGTCAACCTGAGCGGTGTGTATGATGGTCCTGCTGCCTTTCAGTTTAGCTTTCAGGGCGTCACATTTATCCCTTGTCCGGCTGGCGATCATAATCTCCTGGAAAACATCGCTGTTCTGACAGCATTTGTGAATGGTTACGCTGGCGACACCGCCGCAGCCAATGATCAGTGCTTTTCCCATAAGTCCCCTCCTTTGCCGGGCATCCGGATCTACGATCCGCTTTGTTCAGCCCGGACTGATTTTCTTGTATCATTCTATCAGATCGCCCAGCTCATATGCTGAGAACTGTGCTGCTTACGACCGGTTTTGCCGCTTTTGCAAAATGGCCAGAAGAAGCTCACGCATAATCTTGAGGGCTGTCGCGGTCGAAATGCCACTGATGTCAAGAGGCGGTGACAGCTCTGTCAGATCACAGCCTACAATCGGCAGCTCAGAAACCTTACGTATCGCCTGCAGCAGCTCGTTAAAAGAAACACCGCCGGCTTCAGGTGTCCCGGTTCCGGGAAAAACAGCAGGATCC
>JAAYLM010000530.1 GCA_012521915.1 Oscillospiraceae bacterium
CTTGCAGTGAGACGGTCCGGACCGTTGCCTGGCTTGCTGTAAGGGCAGCTGGCCGGACCTCAAGCTGAAGCCGTGAAAGTAAAGATTTGAAACCCAGGCGGACCAGTTCGTCAGCCAGCCTTGACGCATCGCGTTGGCGCAGCCGGTAATGTTCCAAATCCGCGTCGATCGGTACGGTCAGGCAAATCTCCGCCAGTTCGCGTGACAGCCAGGCTTGTTCCCTGTCTGCTTCCAGCTTGCGGGCAACCGCCGGTTTCAGTTGGTCCAACACGTCGTAGACCGCTTCCAGTGAACCATATTGACGAATCAGTTCTACCGCTGTCTTTTCACCGATTCCTTTGACACCGGGAATGTTGTCGGATGCATCACCCATCAGGGCTTTCACATCAATAAACTGGCGTGGTGTCACCTTATATCTTTCCATGATAGCTGCCGGATCATAACGCTCCGTCTCTGTTTTGCCGGAACGGGTCACCGGCTGCAGGATCAGGACGTGCTCCCCGGCCAGCTGAAAACAGTCTTTATCACCGCTGACAACAGCCACAGGCATCTGATCAGAACCCAGGCGTGCCAGGGTTCCGATCAGGTCATCCGCCTCATAGCCGGGTTGTTCAACACAGGCCACACCAAAAAAGCCCAACAGGTCCTTGAGCAGGGGGATCTGGACAACCAGTTCTTCCGGGGTCGCTTTGCGGGTGCCCTTGTAGGCCGGGAAGCGTTCATGCCTGAACGTCGGTTCGCGCCGGTCAAAAGCAACGGCTACATGAGTAGGCTGCTCATCCTCCAGAAGTTTTAGAAACATGTTGAAAAAAGCAAACAGCGCTCCGGTGGGTGTTCCATCAGGCGCTGTGAGGTTTTGCCGGCCATAAAGCCCGTAAAAAGCACGGTTGATCAAGCTGTTTCCATCAAGCAACAGCAGTTTTTCCGCAGACAAGTCATCACGCCCCAATCATGATTAAAATCCAGTCCATCCCCTCTTCAGGCTTTTCACAGAAAACCCTGCTGTATAGCCCGGGATCCAGCTGCTCCAGCCTCAGAGGCAGTTCATCCTGACTGATTATCTCAATCTTGACCGGTGTCTGGCAAGCCCGCATGGATTCACGCAGTATGCTAGCGTTTCGCTCGCCTGTTTCTCCACTGAACGCGGCGATGATCGCGGCCTGATCCCTCTGCTCCGTCCGGGCGACAATGCGCAGGCTGTGCGCGTCACGCAGAACACTAAGCAGCTCCTGTCCCTGCTGATTGAGCTGACGGCTGGATGAAGCAAAGTAATTCGCGACGGTCATATCCGACGCCTTATTCAGCGCTTCTGTTACCGGCTTCTCTTCATCCAACGCTCCCGAATCATACGTAGGCAGATCCCCGGATGTCATCGTGGTAGCCACCGTTATCTCCTCTGTTTCGCTTTTCAGGAAAAAGCAGCTCATGGCCGGAATATCCACCAGTGAGCCTTTATAGACCTCCCAGTCATTGACGGAAAGCCTGTCATCCGATTCACCGCCGACGGCGGCATACATGGCTTCGGTGGTTGCGCCGGTGATAGCAAGTTCATCGAGGGATTCAATCCGTGAAGCCGGTACAGCACCGCGGCTGCGCTGCCATGTTTCCAGCAGCAGGGGGAAAGTAAACACAAGCAGGACGACAGCTGCGGCCACCCCAGCCGCCTGCAGCCAGAAAACGGGCCTGCGCCAGCCTCCTCTGACAGGCGGGTTGACGGTTTGCGGTTCAGCGGCTATTTCTCTCTTAACCTGTTCCTGCAGACGCAGCAAAGTGGACGGGTCAAGCATGCGGCTTCCGGTATCAGCCAGGCCGCTTTGTTCCACCAGTGCCAGCCACTGGCGCTGCGCGGTGATCCTTGCCTGGCAATGGGGGCAACGGCTGATATGCTCGTCCAAATCAGTGCGCGCCTGCAGACTGAGTGAATCATCAAGATAATCAACCAGTAGTGCGTCATCTATAGGACATTTTATCGCCATGAAGCAGCCTCCTGTTCTTCGTAGCCTGTTTAGCTTTTAGACGAAGAGCGGAAAGGGATTGTTCCGCTTTCTCTTTTGCCTACGCGCTGCATCAATTGCTGCCTGGCACGGGAGAGGCGCGACTTGACTGTTCCCTCCGACAAATCAAGCAGATCGGCCAGTTCACGGTAACTAAGCCCCTCCAGGTCACGTAAAACAATGATCTGGCGCATCAGCGGCGGCAGGGCTTCGATCTCTTCACGGATCATACGGGTCAGTTCAGCACGTTCCGCCTCTTCACTGGGCAGAGGCGCATCATCAGCAAACTGAAGCGTCACCTGGCTGTCTTCTGTTTCAATAACTTCATCAATGGACAAAGTCTTGCGGCGCGCCGATCTGCGGCGATAGTCAATACAAGTGTTCATTGCGATCCGGTACAGCCAGGTGTAAAAGGATGCTTTGAAATTGAATTCGCCGATGGCGCGGTATGCTTTTATGAAAGTCTCCTGTACACAATCCTCTGCATCATGCCGATTGCCCAGATAGCTGCAACAGGCACTGAAGATACGTCCGCCAAACAACAAAACCAGGTTGGCAAAGGCGTCATCGTCCCCGGATTGCGCTTTTTTGACATTAAGGCGCTCTTCTTCACCCAGATGTATGGTCTGGTCTTCGGTCACAATACCTCCCCGACCCAACGGTCTGAAATGAGAAAAAACAAATGTTCAGGTTTGTGTGTCAATATCGGTGGTGGCCTGGAGATCATCAGATCTTGATCCGGCGGGCCAGCGGCACGATCGTCAGACCGGTCGCGATACCAGCCAGGCCTTGCAGTGTGTTGAAAACAAGCGTTCCCGCAGCAGCGGCCAATCCGTACAAAAATATCTCCGCGATAAAATAACCTCCGACCATGATCATTTCGCAGACTGCGAATAAAAGCAGCTGTCCCGGCCAGGGCAGACGAGGTTTCCGGATCAGGACAAAACCGGCGATCAGCCCCATCAGGCCTTTAATCAGTAAAGTCGGCAGCATATAATGGGGAAATCCGGCCAGCAGGTCGGCCAGGGTTGAACCAAGAGCCGCGCAGATCCCCGCAAAAGGCCCGAGCACAACAGCAGCGGCGAAAATGGCCCCGTCACCAAAATTGATGTAGCCGTAACCACCCGGGATTGGGAACTTGATAATATAGGTTGCCAGCAGAATGACCGCCGACAAGATGCCGCCATAAGTTATCGCACGAATTTTACTCTTCACGACTGACGCTCCTTTTTCCCTTTAATCGTTCACATTATAATACAAATGCCGGCAACTGAACAGCGAACAGCAGTCATCAGTCCTGGCTGAAAGCGCACAAAGCCCTGTAAAACCCGGATCCACACGTTTTTCAGCCAGGTAGAGGGCCGTTCGTGCCGGGAAGCTGAGTCTTGAGCAGATCTTGACTAATTTATTGACACATTGCCAAGGCAGACAAGAAACAGTATATTAGAGTCACAACTTTCCGCCCGTGCTGTGGCGTGATGGTTTAAAAAGCATGAGGAGCGTTTTGCCATGGTCTTTTCCAGCCTGATCTTTCTTTACGCGTTCTTTCCAGCGTGCCTGCTCTGCTATATGGCCGCCGGCAGCATGCGTATGAAAAACCTGATCCTGTTGGTTTTCTCACTTTTCTTCTATGCCTGGGGTGAACCCGTCTGGGTCTTGCTGATGATCGCGACCAGCGTTTTCATCCATTGGGCCGGTCTGCGTATCGAGCGGCACCGTCATACCCCCAAAGCCAGACTTTACTTGATTCTGGCCATTGTCGCAGCGCTTGCCTCTCTTGTTGTCTTTAAATATTTGGGCTTTGTTGTGGAGAACATCAGTGCACTGACCGGCAGTGATTGGCCGGTTCCCCAGTTCTCCCTGCCAATCGGGATATCTTTTTACACCTTCCAGTCGCTGACCTACGCGATCGACCTGTATCACGGCAACACGGAGGTGCAGCGCTCCCGTCTCAATTTCATGCTCTATGTCGCTCTCTTCCCGCAGCTGATCGCCGGACCGATTGTCCGCTACGCGGATATCTCCCGGCAGATCAACCGGCGCAAGATGACCTGGAGCGGTTTTTCTTACGGTATGAGCCGCTTTCTCATCGGCATGGGGAAAAAAGTCCTCATCGCCAACTATGCCGGCCAGCTTGTTGACCGCACCCTGGCCGCAGGACTTTCCTCAATCAGCGTCCTGGAAGCCTGGCTGGGTATCCTGGCCTTTTCCCTGCAGATCTACTTTGATTTTTCCGGCTACTCCGATATGGCGATCGGACTCGGGCGCATTTTCGGTTTCGAGTTCAAGGAAAACTTCAATTACCCCTATGTGTCCAGCTCCATCACGGATTTCTGGCGGCGCTGGCATAT
This sequence comes from Oscillospiraceae bacterium, assembly GCA_012521915.1. Taxonomy (GTDB): domain Bacteria; phylum Bacillota; class Clostridia; order Saccharofermentanales; family UBA5734; genus JAAYBY01. The sequence goes on from JAAYLM010000530.1 coordinate 4,346, forward strand.
CTCTCTGAGCAGCTTTTTCCGGGATTATGTGTATATCCCGCTTGGTGGCAACCGGCGTTACCAGGTGCGCAACATGCTGGTGGTCTGGGCCTTGACCGGTCTTTGGCACGGAGCCAGCTGGAATTTCATCCTCTGGGGCCTTTATTTCTTTGTACTGCTGTTCCTGGAGAAAAAATTTCTGGGCCGGCTGCTGTCCAGACTGCCGGCTGTGGTCGGGCACCTCTACACATTGTTCATCGTACTGATCGGCTGGGTGTTCTTCTATTTCACCGAAGCTTCGGGAATCGGTCATATGTTGAGCCTGATGTTCGGCTTTTCCGGCCAGGTGGCCGTACGCCTGCAGGCCACGGTACTCTTGCGCGAGAACATCCTTTTCTTTGCTCTTGCCTTCATCGCCGCGACACCACTGGCCGCACGCTGGACGCGCCGGCTTCTTGCCCTGCCGCTGGGCGGTCGTCCCAGCCTGCTGCGCACAGGGACAGCCATCGCGGTTAACATCGTTTTGCTGCTGATCTGCACCGCCGCGCTCGTCGGCTCAACCTACAACCCGTTTCTTTATTTCCGCTTTTAGGGAGGCGCACACGTGAAAAAAGAACACATTGCCATGATTGCCCTGGTCCTCATACCCTTGTACCTGCTGACAGTCGTCAATATCTTCCGGCCGGTCCAGGCCATATCCGTTGAGGAGAACCGCACCTTGCGCCAAAAACCGGCATTCAGCTGGCAAACGCTGGCCAACGGACAGTTCTCCCGTTCCTATGAAGAATTCTTTTCTGACCAGTTTCCCTTCCGCCAGTTTTTTGTGAAACTGAACAGCAGCCTGGTTGAGCTGATGAAAAAACCTTTCAGCGGTGACATATCCATTGTCGCCGGTCCGGACGGAGACCTCGAGCTGGGTGAAGGCGAACGTCTTGAACCTGATCCGGAAGACAAGGTTGTCCTGCCCACCCAGCCTCAAACGCCTACCCAGCCAGCAACCACGCCAGAGCCCACCCTGCCCGCCGGGACACCAACCGCCACTGTGACGCAGCCCGCCGCGACCGCTACACCATCACCTTCTCCGACACCATCACCTGTGCCCTCACCGCTGCCGACACCGACAATGCCCGCGGGTCCTGTGGAAAATATTTCAGGTGTCATCATTGTGGGCAATCAAGCCATGGAGCTGTTCTACTACAACGAGGACCGCAGTCAACGCTATGTGGATCTGATCAACCGTCTGCAGGCAAAAATGGAAAAGGTTCAGGTTTACAGCCTTGTGGCGCCAACCGCCATCGCCTATTATGCCCCTGAAGACTACCAGAATCTGGCTGATGCCCAGATCAGAGGCATCAGCAGCATCTACAGCCGCATGGACAGCAAGATCAAGACCGTTGACGCCGACAGCGTCCTCAAGACACGGGTGCATGAATATCTTTATTTCCGGACCGACCACCACTGGACAGCGCGCGGCGCCTGGTGTGCCTATAAGGCATTCGCTGA
>JAAYLM010000531.1 GCA_012521915.1 Oscillospiraceae bacterium
AAACCAAATAGATTCATAGTGGCGTTCACGATAAAAATCAAGATAAGCGAAGCGATGTCATAAATTCCAAATAAGGTGCTAATCAGGACTATCATAATAGAAGATGAAAGGGCGTACTCAAACCAACGGAATTTGTTGATGCCCTTGGCCAGATCACGATTATAGATACTGTTGAGGCTTTTAGGCAGCGCGATCAGTCCGTGAAAGAATGCTGACAGTAAAAGGAAAGATGCGACAAAAAGACCAAATGGTAAATCAAAAAGGGTTCGCGAAGCCGATACGAGGGACTGGGTCTGTGGATCAAAAGTCAGATATAACTGAATAATGGATGGTTTAAACGCTGCGATGTTCTGGATTACCGTTGTTGCCAGAAAAATCATCGCGATGCCTTGGATGAAATGCAGGGCTCCCATAATTATGTTAAACCTGCGTAACTTGAACAGCTGATCTTTTTCCATATGTACCGCTCCTTGTATCATTCTTTTGTAGCCCAGTCATAACTGTCTTAGCTGGGCTGGCCGTTACGATTCTGGGTGATCAGTTTGGTATGGCTTTACAGGGCCGGAGAAAGCTTGTTCATGAATATATATTCATTATAAAGATTCTAAATGATTTTCATACCTTTACTTTTCACATTGTCATGGCAGATACTCATATAGGCAGAGAAAAGCCACCCGAAACAAGGTTTCGCGGTGGCTACCCTTTGCTTATTCTGATGAATCCTGCATTTAATTGCCAGGACCACTGTCAGGGCTTAATCATCATCGGCATCATCGTCGTCATCATCGTCATCATCGTCGTCATCATCGTCATCATCGTCGTCATCATCGTCATCATCGTCGTCTCTCTCGTCTATCTCGTCTATCTCCCATTCGATGATCGTCCCGGTGTACGCATCAATCTCAAACTCGTATTCATAGCCTCTGGTATAGGCTTCCCCTTCATAATAGGTTCTGCCATCATCACGTTCCAGTTCAATGTCTGAGAAGTCTGCTCCGGGCAACTTGGCCAGGACGATCTGTTTGACCTTATCATAGCCTATGAGCGTCGGTGCTGGCCTGGTGGTTTCCGTCGGTTTGACTGTTTCCGTCGGTTTGACTGTTTCCGATGGCTTTGGCGCTTGTGTTGTCTGCGGCTGACGGTCATCATCGTCGTCCCGAGGGTCAACTGTTCCAATGATTGTTCCATCCTGCGCATTTATTCTGACCCAGATGGATTGGTTGCCATCAGCAAGCTCAATCTGGATAGCCAGTTTTCCATCGTCTTCATCATACTTGGCATCCTGCAGGTTCATGTCGGGATACTGTTCCAGGGCAATCACCCTGGCTTCATCAAGACTTATAAATTTGTCTGTTCGCACAGAAGTTGCCGGTTCAGGATGATCATCGACATCATCATCACCACTGCCCAGATTCATGATCAACAGTGGCTGCCCATAGCGAATCACCCGTTCCGATATCCTGCCGGTTTCCGGATTGATCCAGAACTGTCCTCTGGCAGTATCGGATGCAAAGACCACTTCATACATGTAAAGGCCATCATCTTCACTCAAGCTGATAGAACTGATTTCAGCTTCAGGAAAAAGATTTTTCACCAAACTGATGACGGCCTGCTTGTCAAGATTAATTGATTTTGATCCTTTCTTATTTTCGACCTGCCCTCTAACCTGTGTCTTGCTGCGATCTTTTCGTTCAACGGTCACTTTGAAAGTTTCAGTTGATGCATGGTCATAAAACTCAAAGACATATTCATCATCGTCTGTGTTCTCTTTCAGCAGTTCTGCTGTTGACGGAACGCGATCACTGGCTGCAGCTCTGGCAGAATCATATGCTGACGCATTGACAGCATGGTAGGTCGATATACCGCCCACCGTCAGGATTATCGCGGCGGCAATCACAATCGCGAATATTTTCTTGAATTTTTTATCTTTTATTTTCAAGGCCCATAACCTCCATACCTGTGCAATCGGCAAATTACTGTTAACAATCTTCAGCTCATGTTTTCTAGCATACTTTCCCTGTTTTAATGAGGGAAAGCAGTGTTTTATTGTCTTTAGCTTAGCAGCATAACATTAAAATCTGATGAGTCGAAAATGAAAAAGCAATGAGAAACGCTTCCCTTTTTCCATACAGCAGACATCAACAATCGATTTTCCCTGCAAATGTTATAATATGAATACATCTTTTTTACAGGATCATCAATGGTTTCCTCTGCAGCGTCGTTTAGACCTCTGCAGCGTTGCGTAGAAAAGAAGTAATCTTTAGATCAACTTATGAAAGCGAGGAAGCATGCCATGAAACTTCTGCTGGTTGAAGATGAGCCCGAACTGCAGGAAATCACAGTGAAACACTTGAAGGCTGATGGCTACGTTGTTGATGCCTGTGGTGATGGTTTATCTGCTGTGGATTTCGCCTTTGCCACAGTCTATGACGCGATCATCCTCGACATCATGCTTCCCGGACTAGATGGCCTGCAGGTACTTCGGCAGCTCCGAGGGAAAGGTCAGGCCGTACCGGTTTTGCTGTTGACCGCCAGAGATTCCATCGAAGATCGGGTCAAAGGCTTGGATGCCGGTGCTGATGATTATCTGGTTAAGCCTTTCTCCTACGCTGAGTTAACCGCCAGAATCAGGGCGTTGTTACGACGTCAATCGCCCGAAATAAAAAGTGACAAACTCGGGCTTGCTGATCTGGAAATGGATCTGAACTCGCGGATTGTCACAAGAGGGAATCAGACGATCTCATTAACACAGCGTGAGTTCAACCTTCTGGAAGTTTTGTTGCGCAACCAGAATATTGTTCTGACAAGAGAAAAAATCGAACAGCAGATTTATGATTTTGGCTTTGAAGGGGGCAGCAATGTCATCGATGTTTATATTCGCTATCTGCGCAAAAAAATAGATCCCAACCATGAACCCAAGTTGATCCATACGATGCGAGGGATCGGCTATGTATTGAGAGACGGTGATTAGATGAGCGGGCTTTCAATCAAACAAAGGGTCACACTTTTCTATGCCTCGGTCATGTTGTTGTTTATCCTGCTTGTGATGACGGTCTTATATGTGACGCTCGATATCCAGCTGACACATGTTTCACATCAAGTCCTGGAAAGGTCCGTAAAGGACGCGTTTGATGATATAGATATGCCTGGCGACTGGCTGGAAATACCAAACGACTTTGATTTTTTTATCAACGATGTCACCTTGCTGATCTACGGGCAAGAAGGTACCAAGGTCATCGGGCATGCTCCGCAAGACTTCCCTGAAGGAATCGCTTTGCGATCAGATACACATCAGCGATTTACCAGCGAAAGAGAAAGCTGGCAGGTTTATGACCTCTATACGGAATACCCTAATGAAACCGGTCTGTGGGTGCGGGGCGTCTATTCGCGCAGCAACAGCAAACAAACACTGCGCAATGTTCTGTTGATCATGCTGTTCGCACTGCCAGTTTTGGTTGCCATTGCTCTTGTTGCAGGCTATCTGGTTACCAAAAGAGCTTTTGCTCCGGTCAGCCAGATTCAAAAAACGGCAGAACAAATCATCAAGAACAAAGACCTCAGCAGAAGGATTGGCCTTCGGGGCAATAAGCGGGACGAAATATATTCTCTGGCAACAACCTACGATCAACTGCTTGACCGTATCGAAACAGCTTTTGAACAGGAAAAGCAGTTTACTTCAGACGTTTCACATGAGCTGCGTACACCGGTATCGGTGGTCATATCACAAGCTGAATATGCTTTATCCCAAAATGATCCGGAAATTATGCGCAAGAGCCTGGGTTCGGTTTTGCGCCAATCCGAGCACATGTCCCTCCTGATCGCCCAGCTGCTCGACCTGTCTCGCACCGGTCATGCGTTGCAATCGATGAAATACGAGCGATTTAACCTGGCAGAGCTTTGCGACATGGTGGTTGATGAACACCAGGAAAATGCAAATAACAAAAACATCCAATTCATCAAAAAACTCGATCACCGTATTGAAATCAATGCCGACCAGACACAAATAATGCGTGCGCTGATCAACCTGATCAGCAACAGCATCAGCTACGGCAAAGAAAATGGATTTATCATGGTTGATCTGCACAGCACGGAAAATCGCATTATCCTGAGCATAACCGATGATGGTGTCGGAATAGCGCCTGAACATCTTGAGCACATCTTCAACCGGTTCTACCAGGCAGACGAGGCCAGAACAAAAGGACGGTTGAGTAATACCGGCCTTGGCCTGACCATGGTTAAGCAGATCATCGAAGCTCATGGTGGTGAAATAACCGTTCAGAGCACATTGGCTGTTGGCAGCACCTTTACCATCAGCCTGCCGAAATCCAGCGAACAAGAAAGCTAGTGCCTGTTTACAAGAACGCTCTATATAGCCAGGTCAAGATTCAGGTGTAGTTTCCTTCACGATGCGCCGTGTTGTACATAGCCAGGATATTCTCCACCGGCGTATTATCCTGTATGGCATGTGTCGGCGCGAAATGGTAACCGCGAAACGGCATCATAATCTCCAGAACATCCCGGCAGTCACGTTCCACATCGGTTGGTGTGCCATAAGCCAGAGGTCCGGCTGTCGAGATGCACCCCCGAAAACCCAGTCGGCCGCCAAAGTGTTCCGCCAGATAGCGTGGACTCATGTTGGCAGCTTCAGGCTGGAGCGTATCAACCGCACGCACGCCGATCTCAATAAAGTCTTCATAGACCCAGCTGGATGAGCCACAGGTGTGAACGATGACAGGCAACTTGTACTGGGCTGCCAGATCACAGAACTGTTTATGGATCGGTTTGAAAAAACGCCGGTACAGATCCGGGCTGATCATTGGGGCGATCTGGGTACCCAGATCTTCGCCCAGCCAGACAAAATCAAGCAACCCGCGACATGCCTCGAGTGTGCGTTCCAAGTGACTGAGTTGAAAAGCCACCCGGCGATGCATAAAACGGATCGCTGGTTCGTATCCGGTAGCCATGTGGCACAACACGTCTTCCATGCCCATGATCCGGCCGTTGGAATTGATCAGATCAGGTGTACCGGGGCCGCCGGCATACAGGCCAAACTGGCCGGCATAAGCCATAGCACGACGTCTGGCTGCATCGTAGTCAAAGTGGTCGGGATCAGGGACGGGGAAGCGCTCAAAGGCTTCATCATCCGCCCCTGAAAGCGGAAAATCACAATAGTCCCAATAGCCTCCGCCTTCGTGTGCGACAAAGCGCATGATACAGCCTTCCAGTTCATTGACACGACGGTCAGGCGGAACATGGTATAGCTGTGGCCCTGTGTATCGTGCCCCGATGCCGCGATAATCCACCCCTAAAATCTGGTAAACGACCTCCATATCATCAGCTGGCACACCCAACGCTTTAGCCAGCCGGCTGTGAACACCTTCATTGGTTTCATAACCAATGGTGATCCGATCGGTTTTTTCCAAGTTAAAGGTCTTTCGTACGCGTTCTTTTGAAGTCATGGTTTCACGCGCTTTCCGAATCAGGTCCATCGGTATGCCCTCCTGTCCATGTGTCGTCTTGATGTGCAATAAACAGCCCTTCAGCCGGTTTCAACCACAGTAACAGACTGTGTCAATCCTGTTCACGCGTCTATCCACCTGGCAGGTTTCAGCGTCCAGGTCTGCAGGCGGGTAATTTCCAGAATATGCTCAGCCTGCCAATGCTCAGGAAAGATGATCCACTTTGAACCAAAATCATTCTTGACGCTGACCTTCCGTTCCGGCTCCAGAAAACCCCGTACAATCGGAACCAAAGTATCTTCTTCCGGTTGCTCACGGAGCAGCCAGGCTGCTGTGCAGGCCATATCCACTGGATTGACCCGTTTCCCATTGAGCATAAAACAATCCGGAATTTGCGGAACGCCCATCATCTGTGGCCAGGCGGTGCATAAGGCTTTCCGGTAGTCCTCAGGAAAGCCGGCAGCACCTTCTTCACTGGCGATGCGCTGCTCCGGCCCGTAGGCAAAAGACGGGTGCAACGGTTTGTCACAGCAAGCGGCACGCAATAGCGAAAAAACTTCTGCAGCACATAACCAATTTCCCTGGCAAGAGCTATAACCGATCGAAACACGCCAGGCATCAGCCAGCTTCCTGATATCGGCGTCAGTCACTGTCAAATTTAATTCTGCATGGCCAAACCCCGGAGATCCCAGCAGTTCATCTGCACTGATAAAATGGCTGTGGCGCTTCAGCATGTGGTCAATCAAGCACCCAAGCTTCTCTATGTCGTGCTCCATCTCTCCTGGTGCGCGCAACCTGGATGCCTTCCAGTCCTTGCGTGGTGTATTGATGCCACGACCATAATTGAGGGCGTCCCAGAATTCAACCGTCGCGAATTCGCAGGGGTGGTAATAAATACTGATCAGCTGTTC
>JAAYLM010000532.1 GCA_012521915.1 Oscillospiraceae bacterium
GGCTGCGCCGGTTCAATGAGCTGGGCATCGAGGTGGCCTTTCTTGATCACCTGCATATGGAAAGCGATGAAGCCTTTATCAAACAGGTGCGTGGCTATCAATATGTGATCAGCGGACCGGGACGCTGGAACGAACATGTGTTCAACACACTGCGCGGCTCCCTGAAAATGGCGGTCAAGTTTGGCGTCGGTGTCGACAACTTCGATATTCCGGCAGCAACGAAAGCCGGCATCGCCATAGCCAACGCACCCGGCAGCAACGCTGAAGCGGTTGCAGAACACGCGGTGACCCTGATCCTGGCCTTGCTGCGCCGCATTGAACAGGCTTCCTCGCAAATCCGCCGGGGGATCTGGCATATGCATTGCGACACCCTCATCGGCAAGACGGTAGGCCTTTTGGGCTTCGGCCAGATTGCCCGCAAAGTCGCGACATATCTCAGCGGCTTTCCGGTGACCATCCTGGCCTGCGATGTTGTCCCGGTCGATCAGGCAGCCTATCCGAACGTCCGGCAAGTTGACCTGCCGGAGCTCCTGGCAAAATCGGATATCCTCAGCCTGCATCTGCCGCTCAACGATAAAACGAGCCGCATGGTTGACGCAGGTTTCCTTAATGCGATGCAGAAGGGAGCTTATCTGGTCAACACTGCCCGCGGAGGTCTGGTCAATGAGGCGGATCTGGTCGAGGCCTTGCGCTCCGGTCAGCTGGCGGCGGCCGGACTGGACACATTCTCCGCGGAACCGCTTCCCGTTACGAGTCCGCTTTTACAGCTGGACAATGTCATCATGACACCGCATTGTGCATCCAATACAGATCAGGCCTTCCGCAAAATCCAGGCTTGCTGTCTGGATAATGTTATCGCTTTCCGCTCAGGTGAAGGGGAGACCCATATCCTGAATCCTGACTATGTGAAAAACCTGTAAACAGAACAGACGCCAGGCAAGAAGCTTCAGGCGTATTCGAGGAGGTTCAAGATGAGTCCAACCGCTGACCAGACCATTCAGTTCGCCAGAAAAGAACTGGCACGCTACCACAGCATGATGCAGCCGGAGGCCGGGAACGGACCGGATATCCAAGTCGGTGTTTTCGCTGATTTGCTGCCCGGTAAAGCTGCGCCTGACAATCCCTTTGACCACGCGATTTATATTGACATCCGGAAGGGCTGCGGCGTGGTGGCCGGAGCCAATCCGCGCAGCTGTCTGCTGGCCGTGTACCGCCTGCTGCAGGAAGCCGGCTGCCGTTTTCTCCGTCCCGGACCGGACGGCGAGCTTATTCCCCGCATCGACTGGTCGCAGCTGCAGGTGCATCTTGATGAGACGCCCTCCTACCGTCATCGCGGCCTCTGCATTGAAGGTGCGGTTTCCCGCGAGGTGTTCCTGGGCATCATCGACTGGCTCCCCAAAAACGGCATGAACGCCTATTTCATCCAGTTCAGGGAAGGCTTTACCTTTTTTGACCGCTGGTATGACCACAAAAGCAACCCCTTTGTACCCTCAGAAGCCAAATCGGTGGAGGAGGTTCGCCAGCTCATGGCGGAAGGCATCGCGGCCATTCAGCAGCGTGGCCTGATCTACCATGCGGTCGGCCACGGCTGGACCTGCGAGCCCTTCGGCATTCCCGGCCTGGCCTGGGAGCCCATCATGGAGGTTCCGGAGGGTGTCAGCCGCTTTTTCGCTGAACTGGGTGGCAAACGCGAGCTTTTCCACGGGGTTCCGCTCAACACCAACCTCTGCTATGGCAACCCGGAGGTGCGCGACCGCATCGTGGAAGCGATCGTGGAC
>JAAYLM010000533.1 GCA_012521915.1 Oscillospiraceae bacterium
CCATAACAAAACTGCAAAAAAATCAGTATAGACATCAGCATATAATCTGAACGATAGCATGACAGAAAAGGATAATTATGAAAACAAATGCATTAAGCAATGGTCGCTGCTTTCCTGCTAACATATTGCATGGGCCGGAACAAGGTGACCTTGAGCTACCGGGTTTGCCTGGGTGGACATTGCCGGGTATACTGACCAGTAACACTTTACTGGGGGGTGAAGAAAAGACCCCGGGTTTGCTAGCTCTATTAGCAGTAGAGCATCCCGAGGTCCAACCATTAAAGACATGGTTAGTTTATCACAAACACAGACACGAATAAAGAGCAAAGACGGCTGTTTCATATAACGGGGACGGAGGCTGTGCCTTGCCCGGTGTGTCAGGGCTTGCTGAAGTACTACGACCGACGCAAGCGGAAAGCGCTCAACGGGCGAGGCGAACAGGAAGTGTATAGCCTGCGCCGGTTGCGCTGCTGCAGCTGCAAACGACTCCATCTGGAGTTGCCCTGGTTTCTCATTCCGTACAAGCGTTATCGGCTGGAAGTCATCGAGGAAGTCATCGCAGGCCGAGCGGAACAGGCGCCCGTAGAAGAACGGACCCGGCAGAAGATCAAGGCCTGGTACAGGCAGATCAAGACCCACTTCCTGGGCGTATGGCGTTTTTGCATCACGCACGGCTTTGCGTCCCCTAAGCTCAGCCCCATTCTGACCACGTATGTCAGGGCGACCGTCAACAGCGGGTTCTGGCCCACCCACCCGCTCGGGCGTCATATTTGGAAGAAAAATCCTCTATAGTCGGAGAAAAATGCCGAAATGGAGGATCAGATCAATGGGAAAAGCGAAAAACCCGGATGAGGTGGCCATGAATCGTGTAGAAACCCTGGGACCGCTGCTGTACGGCAGCGTGGACTCTGCTCAGCGAGCCCAGCTCATCAGCCAGATCAGTGAACGCGAGGGCATTTCACAGCGTACCCTGCGGCGCTGGCTGTTTCAGTACCAGCACGGCGGGTACCAGGCCTTACTGCCCAGAAGCAAGCCGGGCAACACCAGCAGTTCTGTCACGGAGCAGCTGGTGGACGAGGCGGTTCTCCTGCGCCGTGAGGTACCCACACGCAGTATTCGGCAGATCATCAACATCCTGGAAATGGAAGGTCTGGCAGAGCCCGGTGCCATTAAGCGTTCCACCTTGCAGGACCATCTCATGAAACGCGGCTACGGCTCACGCCAGCTGACCATGTACCACAGCAGCGGCGCCGGCGCGGCACGACGCTTCCAGCGGGTGCACCGCGGCGATTTGTGGCAGCTCGATCTGAAGCACTTGCTGGTCTTGCCGGCGACGAAAGAGCGCAAAGCACAGCAGCTGTATGCGTCAGCCATCATCGACGACGCCACCCGGCTGGTGGTCGCCTGTAAGGTCTATGAAAAGCAGGACACACATAATGTTCTGGCTAGTTTTCGCCACGCCATCGAGCAGTATGGTATCCCCGATCGGATTTATACGGATTGTGGTCAACAGTACCTCAGCCAGCATATCCAGCAGGTCTGCGCGAAGCTGAATATTAATAAAATAATGACAAAACCGAGGCGGCCACAAAGCAAAGGGAAAATTGAAGCAATAAACAAGTATTTAGACACATTCGTTGCAGAGGTTAAGCTGAAACAGCCAAGGAGTGCTCTCGAGGTCCAGCACTATCTGGATATCTGGATACAGGAGTTGTACCACCATAAGCCGCATTCTGCCCTGAATGGACAAACGCCGCTGGAAGTATTCAAACAGGACAACAAGCCGCTGCGCTGGGCGACCCGGGAGCAGCTGGACTATGCGTTCGTGTTCACCCAGAAGCGCCTGGTCGACAAAACCGGTTGCCTGTCGTTCCGCAATATCCCCTGGGAAGCCGGGCAGGATCTGATCGGGATGAAAGTGGACGTGGCGTTCCGGCCGGATAACCCCGATCAGATAGAGGTCTTCCACGAAGGGTTTGAACCCAGAACGGTTAAGCCGCTGGTCATTACGGCACACAGCGCCCCCAGAAAACGGCTCCCTTTGCCGGACCGTGTCAAACCCAAAACCTCACGTGAACTGGATGCGGCTGAAAAGAAGTACCACAAGCGCCGTGACCTGGCCAGAACCGCTATTTCTTATCGCGATGTCCTGGAGGATAACTGACTATGTTTGAAGCATTCTATGCGTTTGAGAGTACCCCCTTCACGCGCAGCATTGACACGGATGGCTTGTTTTTATCCCAGAAGGCCGAGGAGATGCTGGCCAGGCTCCTGGTCGCTGCCAGCAGACAGTGGTTCGCCCTGTTGACGGGCGATTGCGGAACTGGAAAATCCACCCTGATTCGCAAGCTGTCCTCGATGTTGGCGGAGAAAAAGGATTTTCGGGTCCTGTACCTGGCTGACTCCAAGCTGACACCACGCCACTTCTATAATGGCTTGCTGGAGCAGATGGGCGCCCAGGGGCGCTTTTATCGCGGCGACGCACGGCGCATCCTGCACCATGAGGTCGAGATTCTCCGCGCTGTTCATGGGCTTAAGCTCGTGGTGATTGTTGATGAGGCGCATCTGCTCGACCGGGAAATGTTCGAGGAGATCCGGTTCCTGCTCAACCGAAAAATGGATTCGGAATCACCGCTCACCCTCCTGCTGGTCGGGCAAACCGAGATCTGGGACAAATTGCGCCGACAGGTCTACACAGCCGTCCTGCAACGGCTCGATATCCGCTGCCATCTTCCGCATCTTGATGAAGCGGAAACCAAAGCCTATATCCTGCACCACCTGCGAGCAGCGGGTTCTAATGCCGATATCTTCTCCGACGCCGCCATCTCCGAAATCCATCGCTATGCGTCAGGCAGCCCCAGACTCATCAATAAGGCCTGCACACACTGCCTGATCTATGGACAGCAACAGCACAAGAAGATTATTGATGACCATATGGTCAGGCAAGTTGTGGAATCTGAGTTGCCTTGAGCCTTTCTGCCCCCCACAAAAAGAGCGCCCAAGCGGCGCTTCTTTTTAGCTCTGGTTTGGTCAACCAATCCGGCAGTTTCGTGTCATTTTCTCCCGGCTATCTCTGGTCATTATGTCCCGGCAGAAGCACTTATCAACCTCTCGAGATTCTTTACATGGGAAACGAGTCCATTTTTTCTCCTTCTGAAGTATAGCTTTATTTATTTTTCTTATTATTTCTGGCTCACTATGCGTCCCACCAAAAGAAAATTCTACA
>JAAYLM010000534.1 GCA_012521915.1 Oscillospiraceae bacterium
TACCGGGACAGCCGCACATGCAGGCGGATCACCGCATCTTGGTGTCAATGCGCTTTATGCCGCCCAGATGGGCATGCAGGCGGTTAACGCTCTTCGTGAAACCTTTCAGGATGACCATCATATACGCGTTCATCCCATACTGACTGCGGGTGGTTCTTCTGTTAATATCATTCCGGATGATGTACGTCTGGAAAGCTATGTGCGCGGCGCGTCTATGTCCTGCATCAAAGAAGCCAATGTCAAGGTGAATCGGGCATTGGCAGGCGGCGCGGTTTCCCTGGGTGCGAAAGTCATGATCATCGACCGTCCAGGATACGCACCGCTGAATAATGACAAGAACCTGATGGCACTTGCCCGGAAATGCATGGAAGCTCTGGTTGGCGCTGATCGGGTCGGCTTTAGTGACAAGTGGAGCACCGGATGCACCGATATGGGGGATTTGTCATGTGTGATGCCAGCTGTCCATCCCTATGCTTCCGGTGCCACCGGTACCGGCCACGGCGTTGATTACCAGATAAAAGATGTTGAAAAGGCCTGCCTCAATGCCGCCAAAGCCCAGTTGCTCATGGTTGAAGCGCTGTTGCAGAATGGAGCAGAGAAAGCACAGTCTATCATTAAAGGCTGCAAGCCACTCTATCCCTCCATTAAGGCTTACCTGGCCGACATCGATCAATTGGTATGCGATCTGGAAGCAGTCAACTACGCGGAAGATGGGACCATTCAGATCCGCATCACCTGAGTGTGTATCGCACAGTCTTGGTTCATGATCTTAAGAACAAGCAGTCCAGGCTGCATGCGACAGGAAAACAGCACGCCGATCCGGAAATCCGTATGCCGTAACGCAGATGTCGCGGCTTACGGGTTGTAGACTGCCTTGCGCATCATATGCTCATCGTATATGATCAGATTTGAGCGGTTCTGGAAGAACCGGCAGATGCAGGCAAACAACGAATCTTGCGGAGGTGCACCATGGGTGGCGTATTCGGCGTAGTATCCAAATCAAACTGTGTCATGGATGTATTTTTTGGTACAGACTACCATTCCCATTTGGGAACCAGTCGGGGCGGCATGGTCATCTATGGAGAAAAAGGATTCAACCGGGCGATCCATAATATTGAAAACTCGCCTTTCCGCAGCAAATTTGAAAATGATCTGGCTGATATGGAGGGCTGCATGGGGCTAGGCTGTATTTCCGATTGCGAGCCACAACCTTTGATTGTACGGTCGCGCCTGGGCAGTTATGCCATCACGACGGTTGGCCGGATTAACAACAGCCGTGAACTGGTTGAGAAAATGCTGGCTTCATCACATACGCATTTTTTGGAGTTGAGCAGCGGGGAGATCAATCAGACAGAGCTGGTCGCGGCCCTGATTAACCAGCATAACAGTATAAAAGCCGGAATTGAAGCCGTTCAGGATCAAATCGATGGGTCCATGACAATGCTCGTCCTCAATGAAGATGGCCTTTAAGCGGCCAGGGATAAAATGGGGCGGACACCGCTGGCTGTCGGCAAAAAAGATGATGGCTATTGTGTCTCGTTTGAGTCTTTCGCCTACATGAATCTTGGTTATGTGAACCACAGGGAACTTGGCCCCGGTGAGATTGTCCGGCTGAACGCGGATGGAGTGACTGTCCTGAAGCAGGCACAGAAAAAGATGAAGATCTGCGCTTTCCTTTGGATTTACTATGGCTATCCGACATCATCGTATGAAGGCCAGAATGTTGAAGTCGTTCGTTATCAGTGCGGGCAGCGCATGGCTATGCGGGAGAACATCGAGGTGGACATCGTCGCCGGTGTTCCCGATTCGGGAACAGCGCATGCTGTAGGTTATGCAAATCAGTCCGGTGTGCCTTTTGCCCGCCCTTTCATAAAGTACACACCAACCTGGCCGCGTTCGTTTATGCCACAGCAGCAAAGTTTACGTAATTTGATTGCACGTATGAAAATCATACCGGTTGACAGCTTGATACGTGACAAACGGCTACTCCTTATCGATGACTCCATTGTCCGGGGGACACAAATGAGGGAGACCACGGAATTCCTTTACCAGTGCGGAGCCAGAGAAGTGCACATACGCCCGGCCAGTCCCCCTTTGCTCTTTGCCTGCCCCTACCTTAATTTTTCACGGGCCAGCTCCATGCTGGATCTGATCACACGCAAGATCATTTATGAGCGAGAAGGCAAGATCGATCAAAATCGACTGGAGCGTTATGCAGACGTCAACAGGGATGAATACCAGGTTATGGTGGATGATATCTGCCGAAAACTGAATTTCACAACACTTCGTTATAATCGTCTTGATGATATGCTCGCGGCCATTGGTATTGAGGCGGACAAGGTATGCACATACTGCTGGAACTGCCGCGGCTAGTGACAGGAGCGTGACCGTGATGGGCATAGCTTTTTCTGACAAGCAATGGGATGATGTGCGCAAAACCTATAAGGCCTGGTGGGCACAAAAGCTGGACCGGCCGGTTGTACCTGTCTGGCTGGCGAACAGGAATCCTGGACGGCCCAGACCAGCCACGCCACGCCTTAGTCAGGAAAACTGCGCAGATCTTACGATTCCTGCGGAAGCGATCATAGACCGGATTGACTACGAGCTTTCCCAATACACTTTTTTGGGAGATGCTTATCCCTTTGTTAATTTCGACAGCTTCGGCCCTGGCGTCGTTGCTGCCTTTTTGGGGGCTCGCCTGGACACATCAAGCGGCCGGGTCTGGTTTCATCCGAAAAAAATCCTGCCCATCTCTGAACTACACCTGGAATATGATCCAGACAATGAATATCTGCTCCGCGTGCGCGCCCTTTACAGGGCTGCTATGGATCGCTGGGGCGATCAGGTTCTGCTGTCCATGCCGGATCTGGGCGGATGTTTGGATATTCTTTCAACGTTTCGCCCGGGTGAGTTCCTTTTGCTGGATCTGGTAGATGCACCGGATGCTGTAAACCGCCTCACCAGGGAGATCCATGATTTGTGGCATCGTTTTTTCGATGAATTGTCCGCTGATCTGCACGGCTCTGGCAGGCCATCTGTAGTCAGCCGAGGCTGGACTGACTGGAGCGGAACTTTTTCGGATCATCCGGCTTACATTTTGCAATCTGATTTCTCATATATGATTTCACCCCAGATGTTTGACCGCTTTGTACGCCCTGAACTGGACGCGTCTGCCACACGCCTTGGCCGAGCCGTTTATCATCTGGATGGTCTCGGACAGTTGGCCCATCTGGATATGATCCTATCCATTCCTTACATCAAGGCGGTCCAGTGGGTGCCAGGTGACGGTAAGCCGCCACAGGACATGTGGCCGGAAGTGTACAGAAAATGTCACAATGCCGGTAAGGCCAGCCTCGTTTACTGCGGGCCTGATGGCCTTAATCGTCTCGGTTCGCTTCTGGGTACAAAAGCCGGTCTTTGTCACATGCCGGTGCGTCTGAATGTTGATCAAGCATCTGAGGCCACAGACTGGCTTGACTTGATCCTTTAGGGACCGCTGGTTTTTCATGTAAAGCCTATGGCGGCAGGATACGGCATGCGTTATGATATACAGACAAAGAAACGTCAGATAGAGAGGTCAGAAAATGAGAAGAGTCTATAATTTTTCAGCGGGTCCGTCCATGTTACCCCTATCTGTTCTGGAACGTGCGGCAGCCGAAATGACGGACTACCAGGGTAGCGGCATGTCTGTCATGGAGATGAGCCATCGTTCACCGGTTTATGAAAAGATCATTGGTGAAACCGAGCAGTTGATGCGTTCTGTGCTGAACATACCGGATTCCTACAAAGTGCTGTTCCTTCAAGGCGGCGCGACAACGCAGTTTTCAGCGGTTCCCATGAATTTGCTGACAGGGTCCGGAAAAGCCGAATATGTCATCAGTGGTCAATTTTCGCAAAAAGCCTATGAAGAAGCCCGGCGATACGGGGATGTACGTGTATTGGCCAGTGGCGCCGATAATCAATTCAGGCGTATCCCGGTTTTTTCTGCACGGGAAGTACGGCAGGACGCGGATTATGTCCATATCTGTTATAACAATACGATTTTCGGAACCCGGTTCCCGGAGATTCCCGATACGGGCAAAGTGCCGCTTGTTGCCGACCTGTCTTCCTGCATCATGTCAGAACCGCTTGACCTTTCCCGGTTTGCCCTGGTTTATGCCGGAGCCCAGAAAAATATGGCGCCAGCTGGTCTGACCGTGGTGTTTGTGCGGGAGGATTTTCTTGGCAAAGCCATGGCGATCACACCCCTGATGCTGAATTACCAGGTTGCCGCAGAGCACAGCAGCATGTACAATACGCCACCGTGCTATGCTATTTACATCGCCAAGCTGGTTCTGGAATGGGTTCGGGATGATATCGGCGGCCTGGCTGGAATGGCTGAGCGCAACAGGCGCAAAGCACGCAGGTTATATGAATATCTGGATGCTTCACGTTTGTTCTCGAATCTTGTCGAAACGTCTTCACGCTCCATCATGAACGTTACCTTCACGACAGGGGACCGGTCTCTGGATGAGCGCTTTTGCCTGGCGGCAGACCAAGCCGGATTCGTCAATCTGAAAGGACATCGCAGTGCTGGTGGTATGCGCGCGTCTATTTATAATGCCATGCCCGAAGAAGGTGTCAACGATCTTGTTGCTTTTATGGAGGCGTTCGAGAAGCAGGATTAAGCAATGTCAGCAGTTCGCGAAATCGAACGGCAACATGCCCACGAGGAGGTTTCACATGTACAGTTTGAAAACCAGTGTCTGGTCCAGTTATTTTGTTGACATGAGTCCCGAAGAAATGGTTAAGACATTCGCGGCCGGAGGATGGCAGGTCTCTGAGCTGTCAGATGAACATGGTGCCGTGCTGTTGGAACGTGGTAACCCGGTGAAAGAGGGCCGTGCTTTTCGGGCTTATGCGGCTGATCAAGGCATGTCTTTTCCCCAGGGGCACCTTTGGCTGCGCAGTGATATAGCCGGATATGACCGGTTAGAAACCGTCGATCAATTGAAGAAGTGGTTGGATCTCTATCTTGCCGTTGGCGTTAAAGCCGCTGTGCTCCATCCTGCGGGGGCGTCGCGCTATCTGGCCGGGGATGACCCACAGGCCATTGATGAGGCAAGTATTGAATCGCTAACCAGCCTGGCAGCACACTTGAAGGGTACAGATATGGACATCTGCCTGGAAAATCTCTATTCCCACGCAGCTAGCTGCCAGCACCTACAGCGGCTGATTGCTGCAGCAGGAGGAAAAAATCTGGGCATCTGCCTGGATACAGGGCATTTAAACCTTGCCCATCGTGATCAGGCCTCTTTCATCAATCAGGCAGGCGATCAGTTGAAAGCACTTCATATCACGGATAACCAGGAAAAAACAGACCAGCATCTTTTACCATATGGCCCCGGTACTGTTGACTGGATTACGGTAGTGCGCAGCCTGCAGGCAATTGGTTATCAGGGTTTGTTCAACTATGAGATACCTGGAGAACGCAAAGCGCCACTGTCTATCCTTAAAGCCAAACTCGACTATATCAAGGCTATGACCGAACGGCTTTTTGCTGAAGCTGGTTGACCATGAGGTGCGGCTATGCCTGTCTGACGATCGGTGTGCGCAACACCGCACTGAAAACCTGCCGTCAGGATCGAGCTGATGAAACGACACTGATGCGCCTGATCAAGCAAAACCTGGAAGCCCTTACACAGATGCTTCTCTACAATGAAGCGATGGGCATTCGTCTTTTCCGCATCAGTTCTGATCTTATCCCTTTCGGATCAAGTCCTGTTAATCAGCTTCCCTGGTCAACGATTTTTGCGGAAACCCTCAATGATATCGCAGAGATCATCCGACGCTCCGGTCAGCGCGTTTCCATGCATCCTGGACAGTATACTGTGTTAAACACAATCGATGAGGACGTTCTGGCCAGATCGCTGGCTGACCTCCAGAATCATGCACTCCTGCTGGATACGTTGGGCACTGGAACGGACAGTAAAATCATCTTGCATATTGGTGGCATATACGGTGACAAGCCTGCTGCTATGGCACGTTTCGCCGCACGTTACCCATTGCTGGATCCTGCTGTTCGCCGTCGGTTGGTGATTGAAAACGATGAACGGCTCTTTACCGTTGCTGATGCCCTGCAGCTCAATGAAAAACTGGGGATACCGGTTGTCTTTGACAATCTGCATCATGCGCTGAATCAGCCGTCTAACATGAAGCCCGCCACTTCAGATAATGAATGGCTTATGGCCTGCCGCCGAACTTGGCAGGCGGCGGATGGGCCGCAGAAAATACATTATTCACAGCAGGCGGAAGGGAAAAAGGCCGGTGCCCACTCAGACACCATACGGTCAGAATCATTCTTGCGCGACATGGCCTTGCTGCCGCAGGATCTGGATATCATGCTGGAAGTCAAAGATAAAAACCTGTCTGCTGTGAAAGGAAATCATCTTCTGCGTGAAAACGGCCCGATCCGGATGCTGGAAGAAGAATGGCAACGCTATAAATACGAGGTTCTAGAGCACGATCCGGCTCGTTATCTGGCGATCCGCCATCTGCTTAAGGACAAATCCGCCTGGCCGGCGCAGGCTTTTTACCAGATGGTTGAAGAAGCCCAGATGATGCCTGTCACGGCTGGTCACGGCGTTAACGCAGCCCAGCATGTCTGGGGTTATCTGAATGAAGGCGCGACCGCCGCAGAAAAGGTCCGTTTTAAATCCTACATCAGCCGCTATGAGCAAGGGGTGCTCTCCTCTGGTGCCTTGAAATCATTACTTTGCCGCATCGCTGCCAGACAGAAACAGCCATATCTGCTGAACAGCCTTTATCTGGCACGTCAATGCTGAGGTCAGACGTCACTGCGCGCTGCCAACAAAACAGCCTGATAGTGTTTGATTCTCCACATTTGTTGCGGTATGATGAAAAAGAATCGGGACCACTTGCGTGCTGTGCCA
Organism: Oscillospiraceae bacterium; assembly: GCA_012521915.1. GTDB lineage: Bacteria > Bacillota > Clostridia > Saccharofermentanales > UBA5734 > JAAYBY01. The sequence continues at coordinate 6,933 of JAAYLM010000534.1, forward strand.
GTAGGGCGGTATGTGGTTCGCTAAGTGATCAGGGGATTTGACCCGGTGATTCAAATGCTGTTGGGAAACTGACAAGAACGAATTGACAATAATGGGGGACCCATGAAAAAAATATGTGAGACATTAGCCAAGACGCCTTTATTCAGTGGTTTAAACCATGATCTGTTTCATGATTACTGCGGGAAAACCAATATCCGGCTGGTCTGGAAAGGTGAGGTGATTGTCAACGAAGGTGATCCCTGTACAGGTATTGGCATGATTTTCGAAGGACAGCTGGCCATGCAGAAATACACCAGTTCAGGTGATTTCGCTACGCTGGAGCTGCTGGGTGCCGGCGAGCTGTTTGGTGAATATTTGATCTTCGGAACGAAGCAAAACTATTCAATGACCATTGAAGCGGTGACAAATGCCAAGATCATCTTTATCTCCAGAGAGATCCTGATGACACTGCTTTATCATAGTCCTGAGATCATGCAGAGTTTTCTCAACATCCTCTCTGACCGCATTCAGTCACAAAATCGGCGTATTTCCTTACTATCGCAAAAAAGCCTGCGTCAAAAAATCGCCGGTTATCTGCTTGAGCAGCTACGCGAACAACTGGAAAAAGAGGGGGAGACGCCCAAGACAGTCCGCCGCACCGTCTCAACACAGGCTGTTGAACTTCCTGTGTCAAAAGAGGTGATCGCACGCTTGCTTGCCATGCCCCGCCCATCCTTTTCCCGCGAGTTGATCAGCATGGAACGAGATGGTCTTGTCCGGGTCAGTGGACGTGTGATCTGGCTGTTGGACCTGGATCGGCTGGAACGCGGTGTCATTGAAGGGTTCCAGATGTAGGTGTGGGCAAACACCACCTGCGCGAGAAAATTAAAAAAAATACAGCTGCCTGTGCTGCCTTGTTCTCTTGTCTCATGGACTTGATAACCCTATGATGAGA
>JAAYLM010000101.1 GCA_012521915.1 Oscillospiraceae bacterium
AAGTGGGTCGGTTGGCAGAAACTGACCGATGAATGCAACGAGTGAAGCCTGAACCATGATTGATACTATTCCCTTTCTGGATTCTTGTCCTGCGGATTGTGCTGCGCGGGTTCTGTTGTCTGGGCATGCTGTTCAGCGCACCACTGCTCGACTTCTGCCATCAGGGCGTCAACCGCCTCTTCTTCCGGCACTCGCCGCAGGATCCGGCCTTCCCGGAAAACCAAAAAGAAACCGCGGCCGCCGGCAATGCCGACATCAGCCTGGCGAGCTTCGCCCGGCCCGTTGACCGCGCAACCCATCACCGCGACCTTGATCGGGCAGGTCAGCGGCTGCAAGCGTTCTTCCACCTGCACGGCAATATGGGTCAGGTCAACTTCAGTCCGGCCGCAAGTCGGGCAGCTGATCAGCTGCGCGCCGCGCCGGCGCAGGTCGAGTGCTCGCAGGATGCTCCAGGCTGTACGCACTTCCTCAACGGGATCAGCCGTCAGTGAGACACGCAGCGTGTCGCCAAGGCCCATGGCCAGCAGGACACCGATTCCGACTGACGAGCGGATGATCCCTTCCCGCCAGGTACCGGCTTCGGTGACACCGATGTGCAGGGGGTAATCTGTTTTCTCAGACAACAGCTGATAAGCATCCCTGTTGAGGAGCGGCTCTGAAGCTTTAATCGACAAGACCAGGTCGTAAAAGTGGCACTGCTCCAACATAGCGACCGCTTCCAGGGCGGAAGTGGCCATCGCTTCTGCCGTAACGCCGCCATAGCGGGCCAGTATGGCCTGGCTGAGCGAACCGGCATTGACACCGACGCGGATGGGGATGTGACGGTCGCGAGCGGCATCAGCCACTTGGCGCAGCCGGTCCATACCGCCGATGGTGCCCGGGTTGATGCGGATCTTGTCTGCACCGGCGACGATGGCGGCTAAAGCGAGCCGGTAGTCGAAATGGATGTCGGCGACAATGGGCAGGGGTGATTGGGCACGTATTATGGCCAGCGCGTCGGCCGCCTCCAGGTCAGGAACGGCCACACGTGTGATCTCACAGCCGGCTTCAGCCAGCCGCCTGATCTGTTCCAGCGTCGCGGCGACATCACGGGTATCGGTGTTGTTCATGGACTGAACTGCGATGGGTGCCGTGCCGCCGATGGCGACAGGGCCAACTTGCACCACGCGGGTCTGATGGCGCTTGATCATGACAGGACTCCTTTCTGAGAAAAACGGCCGCCCGTCATTGTCCGGTTAAACGCATGATGTCAAAAAGGAGGCCGGCAAGGGCCAGCATGATGATCAGCGCGATGCCCAGCATACCAATCAGGTTCTGCACCCTGACCGGAAGGCGCCGTCCCCGGATGGCCTCGATGCCGATCAGCAGCAGGTGGTTGCCATCCAACGGCGGGATCGGCAGCAGGTTCATAAAGCCCAGGCTGACGGAGATCAGGGCAAACATCCAGAGGAGCTGGTAGATTTTCTCACTGAGCGGCTGCTCCTGTGAGACAACATCACTGATCATGGAGACAACGCCGACAGGGCCGGACAACGTATCCTGCGGACGGATGGCACCGCTGAACATCATGCCGATGCTGCGCACGGTCACCTTGACGATCGACCAGGACCACTGGAAAGACTGCCCGATGGCTGGTCCGGGCGCGCGGGAGGCAGAAAAGATGATGCCGCGATCGAGAAGGTCATGGTAGAGCGTCGGTACCGTCACGACGGTCATGGGCTGTCCGTCGCGGATAATGCTGATCTCGACCGGACGGCCGGCAGCAGCCTCCACCGCCCGGGAAAAGGCTGCCATATCATCGACAGGCACACCGTCAGCGGCCAACAGGGTATCTCCTGCCAGCAGGACAGGATTGCCCTGGTTGGCTTCCTTGTCGACCGACTCGATCAGGATGCTGCCTTCAGCATTCTGGCGGATGGTGATGCCCAGGCGATAGGCGTCCCGCCAGGCAGGCTGCAGGACAATCTCCCGGCGGGTTCCGTCCGCGCCGCGCACGTCCAGGGTGAGCGGCTCATCCGCAGGCAGAAACATTTCCTGGCCGCTGTAGTCCAGGGTGGTACGGACCGGCCGGCCATTAAGGCCCAGCACCCGGTCTCCGGCAACCACACCTGCCCGGGCGGCCTGAGTCTCATCGTAAACAGCGCCGATCACCGGCAGTGAATAACCGAAGGAAACAAACATGATAAAGAAAGCCAGGACACCGGACAGCAGGTTGAGTGCCGGCCCTGTCGCAATGACAATAGCCCGCGCCCAGCGTGGCCGGTTAAAGAAATGACCCGGGTCGCCGTTTTGCGGATCATCATCAAATTCACCTGCAAAGCGGACAGAAGCGCCGATCGGCAGCAGCTTGACGCTGTATTTGATGCCGTTGCGCTCGCGCGAGAAAAGGACTGGCCCCATAAAAAGCGAAAACTCCTCGATGGTGAAACCTAGTTTTCTGCCGGTAAGATAATGCCCGAGCTCATGTACGATCATCATAACACTGAGGATCAGCAGACCGACTATAATGCCCATAATACCCATCTATCTTTGTTCTCCTGTTCTTGTCACCTTTTTAACAGCCGCCCGGCCGGCCGTCTTCTGACGCTGAGGTTTGTCCGGTCAAGTGCAAGACCTGGCCACGTGCCCAGCGATCCTGTTCCATCATATCATCAAAGGTAAAAGCTGTCATGAAACCGCTTTGCATATGCCGATCCATCACTTGCCGGACGAGATCGGCAATAACGGTGAAGGTAATCCTTTCCTGCAGGAACAGACCGACAGCCACTTCATTGGCCGCGTTCATGACAGCCGGCAGGGTGCCGCCGGCCTTCGCCGCGTCATAAGCCAGCTGCAACAAAGGGAAAGCCTGGCGGTCCGGCTGTTCAAAGGTTAAGGTACCGGCCTGGCGGTCAAACGGGTTAAACGGACGTCCGTCGCCCGGAAGGCGGCGCGGCCAGGTCAAGGCCAGCTGGATCGGCAGCTTCATGTCCGGAAAACCCATCTGGGCCAACACAGAACCATCCTGCAGCTCGACCATGGAATGGATGATGCTCTGGGGATGGACCACAACTTCAATCTTCTCCGTCGGGCAATCAAAAAGCCATGAAGCTTCAATGACTTCCAATCCTTTGTTCATCAGTGTTGCAGAATCAATTGTGATCTTGCCGCCCATGCGCCAGGTCGGATGGTTCAAAGCCTGGGCCAGCGTCACATGGTTCAGCTCCTGGCGGCTGCGGCCACGGAAAGGCCCGCCGGACGCTGTCAGCAATATGCGCCTGAGGCTTTTGGGCGGAGCAGCAGCCAAACACTGCCATATGGCGGAATGCTCGCTGTCCACAGGATAGATCCGGCTGTTGTACCGGCTCAGGAGAGGCATGACCAGCGCACCGCCAGCCACCAGCGTTTCCTTGTTTGCCAGGGCGATGGTCCGACCACAGCGGATGGCGGCCAGAACAGGTTCCAGCCCGGCAACGCCAACCATAGCTGCCACCACGGTGTCAGCCTCAGGTATGGTAGCGGCGGCAATGTTACCGGCCTGTCCATGCATCACGGTAATCGCCGGCCGGCAGTCAGCCAGACGCTGCCTAAGCTCAGCGGCATCTGACTCACGGGCAACACTGACCAGTTGCGGGTGATATCGTCTGGCCTGTTCACAGATCAGGTCCAGGCTGCGTCCGGCGGTCAGCGCACAGACACGTATGCCCATGCGCTCACAGACCTCCAGGGTCTGCCGTCCGATTGATCCGGTTGAACCAAGAAGCACGATTGATTTCGTCATATAGGTTACCTCATGAGCCGATGAACTGAAACAGGATCGCCAGGAGCATGGTCATCGGCAGGGTGAAAAAAGCACTGTCAAAACGGTCAAGCAAGCCGCCGTGTCCAGGTAGTATATGCCCGAAATCTTTAATGCTGCAGTAACGTTTGAAACCAGAAGCCAGCCAGTCGCCCAGCTGAGACGCTATGCTCAGCAGCAATCCGGAGAAAAGGGCGAACAACAGGCTTGTCGCCAGCAGAACACTGGACGAACTTAAGAAATGCCGGAACAGGTAAAAAATCTGCAGCTGGGATAGCATGCTGCCGACGATGCCGCCGATGCTGCCTTCCAGAGTCTTTTTCGGGCTTAGAGACGGCACGATCAGGTGACGGCCAAACAAAGAACCGCTGAAAAAAGCAAAGGTATCCGACACCCAGGGCGCACTCAAGCCGATGATCAGCCACAGCCAGCCTCCGTCGAGATGTGAGAGCATGGTGATCGCACAGGTTAAGGGGAAAGCGATGTAGACGATGCTGGCACCTGTCGCGATAGCGTCAGGAAAAGCCAGCGGACCGTCTATAAGCAGGCGGATGATGCTGCCGGCCGCCATAAAAACAAGCAGGGCAAAGAGCGTGATGGACAAGGATACTGCAGACTGGATCAATGAAGCCGATTGCCGGGGCTGGACGTAGCGTACAGCCAGAGGCAGGAGGCAAAGAAGGCTGCCTGCGATCACCATGGGGAAACAGGGGCGCAGGCCGCAGTGGCGCAGCGCGGTTGTTATTTCCGTTGATATGATCAGCGCAACAACGACAATAAGCACAACTGGCGGCCAGATCGACCAGTAGCCTGGAATCACGGAAGCAGCCATGGCCAGAGCAAAGACAAAGCCAGTGATGATTCTTTGCTTCATAAACGGTGACTGCCCCTTTCCTGATCCGTCGTCCGGTTGTCCCCTTCAGGGGGGCGGCCCTGGCGATCCAGACCTCCGAAGCGCCGTTCACGCCGGGTGAATTCCTGCAGCGCGGCATCCAGGTGGTCTTCATTGAAATCCGGCCAGAGTACATGGGCAAACCATAGCTCACTATAGGCGGCCTGCCAAAGAAGGAAATTGGACAGGCGCTGTTCGCCACTCGGTCGGATGATCAGGTCGGGATCTGGAACATCCGGCAGATAAAGGGCGTTTGTGATAGCGGCTTCATCAAGCGTTTCGGGATCCAGCCGCCCATCTGCCGCAGCACGGGCCAGTGTCCGGCAGGCCTGGACAATTTCCCGACGCCCGCCATAATTGATGGCAATGATCAACTGCAGTTTTTGGCGTGCTCTTGATTCTTCTTCGGCACGGGACATGATACGCCGCACATCCTGCGGCAGTTCCTTGCGGTCACCGGAAAAGCGGACCCTGATTCCTTGGCGGGCCAGCTGCTGGCTGTAGCGATCGAAAAACTCGACAAATAAAGCCATCAGAGCTTCGACTTCCTCACGCGGGCGTGACCAGTTTTCTGTTGAGAAAGCGTAGACAGTCAGGTATTGGATGCCGCGCTGGCCACACATGCGGCAAAGGTTCTGCAGATTCTCAGCCCCAGCCCGGTGCCCGGCGGTGCGCGGCAGGCCGCGCTGAAGCGCCCATCGCCCGTTTCCGTCCATAAAGACAGCCAGGTGGCGGGGAATACGCAGCGACGCGGTTGTTTCCTGTGCGGCGGGACCTTGTGCCTGCCGGGCAGGACGACGCCTGGCAGACAGCAATTTCAGCAGGTTAGAAAGTCTGGACATAACACCTCACTGACGCAAGAACCGGGCGGCCAGCGCCCGGTCCATTTTTCAAGCAAATGTTAGTTTGGCCGGATCAGATTTCCATCAGGTCTTTTTCTTTGTCGACGGTGTGTTTATCGATATCAGCAATGTAGTGATCGGTCAGATCCTGGATGCCTTTTTCAAATTCTGTCATGCTGTCTTCTGTGATCTCTTTTTTCTTGAGGTGCGCCCTGTACTTGTCAATGGCCTCGCGCCGTACGTTGCGAACAGCCACACGGCTTTCTTCGGCATACTTGTGGACACTTTTCACCAGGTCTTTGCGGCGCTCTTCTGTCAGGGCCGGAAAGGACAGGCGCAGCATACGGCCGTCATTGGCCGGGTTGATGCCCAGATCAGAAGCCTGAATGGCCCGCTCAATCAGTTTGAGCGTGCTGGGGTCCCAGGGTGTGATCGTGATCAGGCGCGCTTCCGGCACCTGAATGTTGGCAACCTGGTTGATCGGGGTCTGGACGCCATAGTAGTCGATCATCAAACGGTCCAGCACTTTGGGGTTGGCCCGGCCGGCTCTGATGGCATTATAGTTTTCCTGCAAGACGAGCACCGTCTTTTTCATTTTGTCCTCGAAAGGACGATAGACTTCTTTGGTTATTTCTATCATTGCCATGGGTTGACCTCCTGCATAGGGCATGCCTCTTGCGTGCTTTCTGCGGACACAGAGCCCGACAGATGACAGACCAGCCCGACCAGCCGTATCCGGTTGTCACACCGATGTGCCCGGACGGTCTTGTTAAGGCTTCATTATAGCGGATCAGGAGAGATTTTTCAAACCTGACTGGCTGTTGTTTCCGCCGTCCGCACCACTTTTGTCAGGTTCGGCGGTTCAACCCGCTTCAGCGGATGATCGTGCCAATCGGCTCACCACAAACCATGCGGATGATGTTCTGCGGGTCATCCATGGAAAAGACGCCAATGGTCATGTGGTTGTCACGGCACAGCGCAGCCGCCGTGGCATCCATCACCTTCAGGCCTTTTTGCAGAACCTGGTCATGACTGATGGTCTCATAGCGGACAGCATCGGCATACAGGTGAGGGTCTTTATCGTAGACGCCGTCTACCAGGGTCGCTTTGAACATAATGTCCGCCTCCACTTCCGATGCACGCAGCGCAGCCGCTGTATCGGTCGTGAAAAACGGGTTGCCGGTGCCGCAGGCGAAGATCACAACACGCCCTTTTTCCAGATGATGCACAGCCCTCTTGCGGATATAAGGTTCCGCGAACTGGCGCATCTCGATGGCACTTTGCACGCGGGTTACCACACCTGCCTGTTCAAGGGCATCGGAAAGGGCCAGGGCGTTCATGGCGGTAGCCAGCATGCCCATATGGTCGGCGGTCACCCGATCCATCCCGGCACTGGTCCGGCCCCGCCAGAAATTACCGCTGCCGACGACGATCGCCACCTCGACACCCATGTCCGTAACCTGGCGGATGGTCTCGCCCAGATCCCGCAGCGTGCTGTTGTCCAGTCCAACACCCTTGGGCCCGGCCAGGGCTTCGCCGCTTAGCTTGAGCAAAACGCGATTGTAAACTGACTGCTTCATGACTGCACCTCCGTTAATTGTTTCGTTTTTCCAGGAAGCCGGGTGACCTGGTTTCAATGAGCCGGGACCCGGCAAAAAAAGGGGGCATGTTTTGCATGTCCTGGTTTGTGATAAGTACTTCAGTTGTTACT
>JAAYLM010000535.1 GCA_012521915.1 Oscillospiraceae bacterium
AGCATGTGGGTTACCCCCGACTTTTGGGCTAAAGCATCCAGCTCACCTGCGCTGCTGCAGATAACTTTGCGGAAAGGCCAGTGACCCAGATAAGCGCTGGTGTCAATCATCATCGGGCTTCCCCTCTTTCCAGGAAACGGCGATAGTTTTCACCGGCCAATATTGTTTTTTTGTCGTTTTCCGGGATATCGGCACCCAATAATTTGCCGATGCCGGCTGATATGGAGCCATCCGTACCAAAAAGCAAACGATCGGCACCCAGCGCTGCGACAGACTGCTCAATCATAGGCCGGTCAATGACACTGCCGCTGATATCGGCCACGATGTTGCGATAGGGGGCAATCGCTTTAAGCGACCAGCTCCAGTCACCGCCGCCACCGATATGCGCCATGATAAAATGCGCCTCCGGATAGCGTCGTGCCGCCGCAGCGAAGTGTATTCCATTGGAAAGATGGGGCTGGGAGAGCGGATCAACACATAGTTTTCCGGCATGCATAAGAATCGGAATGTCCAGTTCGATACATGCCTCAATAAGCGGAAACAACACCGGATCATGAATAAAATACTGGTGGTACAGCTTGACGCCGACCATGTGCAGCTCATGCACACAACGGCGGATTTCAGCAATGGCTTCTTTCTGAAAACCGGGATTGACAAAGCACATGCCGCGCAAGACATCCGGGTGGCGTGCGACAGCTGCAGCCACGATATCATTGGCCTGACGGAAGTCTTCAGGCGGACAAAAGCGATCGGCACTGATGGGACGGGAAACCAGCAGTTTGTACATACCCAGTTTCTGTGCCGCCTGTACCAGTCGATCAGCTGCGACGGTATCAAGCACTTCAGGGCGAATTTCCCTGACGTGTTCATGCCAGTTCACAACCGGGTTGTTATAGAACAGATCCATGCGATTGCAAAAAAAATCAAGCACAATAACCTCGATGCCGGAGTTACTTATTCACAAGATGATGATCGATTCGGCCACAACAGGCCAGGTATGATAAAACATAGACTCCGGTCAGCACCTATTCTACCATTGAAACCATTCTGTGACCAGATCAGCCGGTTGATCTTCTTTTCTTCCTGCCGCAACAAAAAAACGCTTCTCCGGTGCAGCTGCAGAAAAGGGCTTGAGTTTTGCAGGAAGGTGGTGTTACAAATTGAGCAGCCGCCGGGCGTTCTGAAAAGCGACCTTGTCAAGGGCGTCATCAGACAGCAGCCTATTTGTCCTCAGTTCAGCCAGCCAGGCGACAACAGGTGCGATGATGTCAACATCACTTCTGCGGCAGGAATCCGTACCGAAAATCAATTTATCCTGGAATTCATCAACAAAAGCCAGGCCGAAAGACTTGTCTCTGGTCAAGGCGTTGTAGCCGCTGCCAGCGGATGTGTCTGCCCAGAGGTTCGGGTACTGCCGCATCAGGCGGGGGACAGCGCCGCCCTGATGGACTGGCCCATCCGGATAACCGCTCCGTTTCTGCTCCGGAACATCAGAAGAAATTTCAGCCCAGAAGGTTGGCCCGTGGCCAACAAAGATGGTATCGGGACAAGCCCGCAAGGCCCGTTCCAGCCTGGGCAGGCCATAACTGTCGCATAATCCATAGCCATATGGGCCATCCTGCATGTCAAAGAGCACTGGCATTCCGTATTTGCCGGCCTGACGGTATAAATTCAGGCAACGTATGTCATCAAAATCCAGTTTGGGCAGCAGTTCGCCCAGACCTTTGCAGCCTCTGGCCTTGTATTCATCAAACAAATGTCCGAAGTCCATATCCGGCCGGTTGCCATACCGCGGATCAATCAGGCAAAAAGGGATCAGGCGGTCCGGATAACGCGCGCAGGCCGCGATAACATCTTCTGTGTCCGCTTCCAGATAGGCACCCTCCGGGTGCTCACTGACGGGCAGGACGCAGGCTTTGTCAATGCCCCAGGCATCCATCTTGTTGATCAGATTGGTGACATCCATAAACTCTTTTCTATCGGGTAGAATACGGCCGATATGGCTGTGTATATCGATTAGCATCTCTGTTGCCTCCTTTTAGCGGTGAACGATCAGCCTTAAGGTGTTCGCCTCATTCAACCGCGGTATGTGTCATACCTAAATTGCTGCCTCTGATGGATCAAAGGCTTTTTCGCTGAAACAGACTTTCCCGGGATTCAGGATGTTTTGGGGATCAAATACTTTTTTGATGCCTTTCATCAGATACAACGCTTCCGGGCCAAGTGAGGTTTTAAGGTATGCTTGTTTCGCGTGGCCGACACCGTGTTCGCCGGAGATCTGGCCGCCCAGTTTCGTGGCCAGGCTGTAGAGTTCCTCCATGATCTCAAGACGCTTTTCCTGCCAGATCCGGCTGTCAAGATCGTCACGGCAAAGGTAGATGTGCAGATTACCGTCGCCCGCATGGCCAAAGCTGCGGATTCTGACGGCATATTTATGCTCCAGCGCATCCACAAAACGCATATATTCTGACAACAATGTGCGTGGTATCACGACATCACATTCATCCATGTCGCTTGTGGATGTCTTGATGGCTTCCAGAAAAGCGCCGCGCGCTTTCCAGATGGAAGCCTGCCGCTCTTCGGTATCGGAGATGAAAACATCAGTCGCCCCGTTTTCCAGGCAGATCTCAGCTGCCCGCTGATAGGTGTGTTCGATTTCACGCTCTGAACGTCCATCAAAAGTCAACAGCAAATAGGCCTGGGCGGATTTATGAGGGAAATGCAGCGCCAGATACTCTTCAGCCGCTTCAATGACCTGCCTTTGCATGAACTCGACCGCGGTCGGTCCGGTTCCTGACTGTATGATCTTCGGAACCGTATCAAAACAAAGCTTCAGATCATCGAAGGGCACCAGCAGGGACATCGAGAAAGGCGGCAGCGGGATCAGCTTGAGCACCAGTTTCGTCACGATGCCCAGGGTTCCTTCTGATCCGATCAGCAGATCCTTGAGGCTGTATCCTGAACTGTTTTTCACGACCTTGCCGCCCAGCTCAATAACCGAACCGTCTGGCAATACGACCGTCATGCCCAGGACATAATCCCGGGTCACGCCATACTTGATGGCGCGCATACCTCCTGCGTTGGTCATGACATTACCCCCGATCGTGGCGGATTTTTCACCCGGATCCGGCGGGTACATCAGATCGCGTTTTATGGCTTCTTCGGCCAGCTTCATCAGCAGCACGCCAGGTTCAACGGTTACTGTAAAATTTTCTTCATCCCATTCCAGAACAGCATCCAGTTTAGCCAGCGACAGTAAAATACCGCCGTAAAGGGCGACAGCTCCTCCGCAAAGGCCGGTTCCTGAACCTCGTGGGGTTACAGGAATCATACGCTCATAAGCATACCTCATGACATGCGGAACTTGATCGGCCGACGTCACTTCCACAACAACCTCCGGAGCGAACTTACCGTATATGGTCATTTCATCATGTTTGTAATCCTCATGGATCGCTGATCCGGAAAAAACATGCTCCTGGCCGCAGATGGTTGCTAAATGCCGGATGTTTTCCGTGGTAACCTGGCTATACTTCATGTGTGCGCGCTCCTTTTATGCTCGCAATCAACGCAGGAACGACATGATACAGATCATCGATGACCGCGTAATGGGCAATTTTGAAAATCGGCGCCTGCGGATCTATGTTGATGGCAACGATGTGGTCTGCCGCCTGCATGCAGGCGGTGAACTGGATTGCGCCGGACACACCGCAGGTGATGATCAGTCCGGGTTTCACAGTTCGTCCGGAAAGGCCGATCTGGCGGGTGTAGTCAGCCCAGCCTTTTTCAACCAGCGGACGGGTGACCGCATACTCCCCGCCCAGCAGTTCAGCCAGCTGACGGATCATGCACAGGTCTTTTTTCTCTTTCACACCCTGGCCGGCCACCACAAGAA
>JAAYLM010000536.1 GCA_012521915.1 Oscillospiraceae bacterium
GACGTATCGTCAAAGCGCGTCCGGAGCTGATCGTCAAAAAGCTGGTGCAGCAGCAGCTCCCGCTGCGCAGCGGCGAATCGTTTACCGTGCCGGCTTGTATCGCGGCGTTCACTGACGAAAAGGATGATTCCATGAGCCGGCTGCATCCGGACGAGACCTTCACAGCGCTGAACGACACCGTGATCACGCTCTATTGTGCCGTTAAAGACACCTCTGCAGAGACCCCCAACTATACTGACCTGCTCAACCCGCAAACAGCGCCCCAGTTTATCCAGAACTGCTATGAATACCTGAAAGCCCTGGCTGGTTCTTATTTTGGCGATACCGTGCCCATTATCTTCTTTGATGAGCCGGCTGTGCATGTGCCGCCCTGGACTGATGACCTGGTGGAATCTTTCGCGGCCGAAAAAGGCTACGATATCCGCGAGCGGATCTGGCAGCTTTTTGACCCGGAACGGACAGACAACCAGGTGCGGGTGGACTATTTCGACTGGTGGACTCGGCGGCTGGCCGACCACTTTTTCGGTCCGGTCCAGGCCTGGTGCCAGAAAAACAACGTCCTGTTCACCGGCCATTTTGGCGGCGATGACTACACCATGGGCAACAGCAACCACGGCTACGGCCATATCATGCGTTTGCTGCGCAAAGCCGACATCCCCTGCGTGGACGCAATCTGGCGGCAGATCTGGCCGGGCATGCGGGAACTGTGCGACAGCCGCACCGAGGCGCCCAACCACCATTTTCCCAAGTACGCCTCCAGTGTCGCCCACCAGGAAGACAGAACCTGGTCGGGTACCGAATCGTTCGCTGTCTACGGCAGCGGCCTGAGCCTGGACAACATGAAATGGATCACGGATTACCAATATGTGCGGGGCATCAACCTGATGACTCTGAGCAACGCGGTTTCTTCGTCCCGGGACTATTTCATGGGCCGCATTCGGCCGACTTTTCTGCCGCTGGAAGCCAGTCCGCTCAACGCGTATATGGATCTCTACCACACCTACACCGCCCGCTTGAGCTACCTGTTGAGCCGGGGCCGGCCGCTGCTTGACACGGCACTGTATTTTCCGGTCCGCGATGTCTGGGCGGGCGGCCAGAAGGCCGTCGCGGCTGCCGCTGCCCACGATGAACTGGCGGAAAACCTGCTGCGCCACCAGTGCGATTTCGACCTGATCGACGATGATGTCCTGGGCGACCCGGCCACCATCGTGCAGTCCGGCTGCCTCTGCGCCGGACCTATGCGCTACCGCACCGTCTATGTCGCCCGCTGCGCCTGGCTGACCAGCGAAGCCCGCGCGAAACTGACGGCCTTTGGCGAGGCCGGCGGACAGCTGATCTGGGTAGGGCCGGCCGGGGATGATGCCAAACCGGACGGTGCCCTGGCGGTCAGTCCCGACAGCCTGGCCGATGTTGTCCGGCCGCTGATTCAAGCTGAGCCGCCACAGCCGCAACTGCGTGTTTGCGCACGCGAACTGGACGAAGGACGGCTCTATTTCCTCAGTAACGAAGCCACAACACCGCTGGCCTGTACCGTAACCTTCGCGGAAGACCGGCCACTCTACCGGCTGGATGCGGAATCCGCGCAGGTCTGGCAGTCTCAGGCCGCCAGAAAACAAGCAGGCGGCTGGCAGCTGCCGCTGCAATTGCCGTTCGCCGGTTCTTGTTTCGTGTATTTCGGTGTAGAGC
>JAAYLM010000537.1 GCA_012521915.1 Oscillospiraceae bacterium
CAGGTGTCATCATTCTTTTCTATGATGAAATTATAGTATAAAATACATACTGTTCAAAATATTCGGCAGCAACCATGCCGGTGATATCGATGGAGACGATACATCCGAACGCTGCCTGTTAGCGTAACGCCTAAATGGTATAATGCTGTTATGAAAGCTACATGTATGACAATCAGGAGTATACTGTGAGCCTGTTTCAGAATATTCCGGAAAACCTGTTTTCAGTCCTCAGCTCGCCAAACCGCGTGCTGTATGTTGAGGCGCTCTTTGCTTTGCGTGACGCTTTCAAGCGTGAGATCACAATTGAGCGCGATGTGCTTCATCTGATGCTGGCGGATCGACTGGGTGAACAGGTGTTTAACTGGCAGGATGATGATCTCCTTCCTGATGGCGAACCGGACCAGCCAGTCAGCAGCTTAACTGATCTGGCGCGTATTCTCTTACGCCGCCTGGAACAGACGGGCTGGCTGGAGATCGAGTACAAGCAGACCAGCTTCGAAGAGCTGATCACGCTGCCACCCTATGCGGTCTCCATTCTGGACGTGCTCTGGTCCCTAACGGAAGAGGCCCGACAGGAGTATGGCCGCCATGCCTTTTTCGCCTACACAATGCTCAAGTCAGCCGATGCCCTGCGCCATGCCGAACAAGACAAGAGCCGTCTCGATGAAGCCTGGATGGCTCTGGAACAAGCCGCCCGGGAAGCAGAAAAGCTGCTCGACGCACTCAAGACGCTGCGCAATAATATCCGGCGATATCACCGGCGGCTCAGTGAGGCCATCAGCACCGAGGCGATCCTCCAGGGCCATTTCGATGAATTTCAGGTACTGGTCAACGAGCGTATCTACCATCCGCTTAAAACGCGCGACGCGGTCCAGCGCTACAAAGTGCCGGTGTTGGGTTTATGTGACAGCTTGCTTTCAGATGCCGCTTTCCTGGACCAGCTTGCAGCCAATACCGAACAAGAGCCGGCTCAAGCTCATGAGCAGCTTTTTCAGTGGCTGCGTATCGTATATGATGTTTTTGACAGCGTCGACATGCTACTGGGCGATATCGACCAGAAAAACCGGGCGTATACACGCGCTTCGGCTGACCGGTTGCTCACGATGCTCAATGAAGAAGATAATATGCGTGGCTACCTTATCAAACTCATCGCCGGTGCCAGGCAACTCCCGCCAGATCGTCGGCAAATACTCCTGCAAAGTCCCGCCTTGTTTCGCCAGTCCGTGCTTGGCCGCGACGCGCTTTACATGCGGGCTGTGTCACGCATCAATAAAGATGAGAAACCTCTGACGATTGACACTGCTTCCGAGGCAATCAGCTTGCAGGCACAGCAGGGCCATGCGATTGAGCAATTCCTGAGGGACACCGCCAACCGCTATTCCCAGCAGAAAGTGATCGATTATGTGTTAAACCTGCTTGAGGGCCGTGATGCGATCAGCAGCGACGAGATCAATCTGGCTTCGGATGAAGCGTATATTCTGACCCTGCTGGCTGTTGTCAGGCAATACGAACGGCAGATGCCATACCAGATCAGCATGTCTGATCCTGAAAAAGTGACCAGGTGCGGACGCTATCGCATACCTATCATGACAATCAGCCGTAAAACAAACCCGCGAGGTGAAACGCATGATTGACGCCCAGTGGCTGGAAGCTTTTGACAAAATGAACAGTGCAGACAGGGATCTGTTCGCCCGTGAGGTGAACACCTTGCTGGCACGCACATTCCTGATTCGTGACCGCTACGACAATTCAGTTGGTGAAATCCGGGCTTCTGCCGCCTCCCGCTTCGTTGCCCGCCACTTTGACCTGTTTTCCGACTATTTGTCGCTGGCAGGCTGGCACCTGGTTAAGGACCGCCATTATGGCGTAATCTATGTTGAGAGCGACTACGGTCAGAACAGGAGGCATCTCAACCTGTTCCAGACCTTGGTTCTCTACTGCCTGCGCCTGATCTATGATGAAGAACGCGAAAAATTAACGTTGAACAATGAAATACAAACCACCTCATTTGAGGTGGCAGCACGCCTGATGAATCTTGAAGGGCGTCGGAAAAAACCAGCTGACCGGGATATCCAGGAAGCGTTGAAGCTTTTGTCTCACCATCAGGTGATTCAGAAAATAGACGGCAGCTGGACTGACGAGCAAGCCCGGCTGCTCATCCTTCCCTCGATACTTTTTGTCCTGCCTAATCAGAAGATAGCCGATGTCTACCGCCAGCTTAATCCGTCTGATGATGAAAGTGAAAGACAAGAAGAAGATGATGATGATATGGAATCTGAGTCCGATTTCGGTGATGAGCCTGAGCAACCAGTAACAGACGAAAAAGGAGACCTATGGCCAAACATCTGAAACGTGTCCTGCTCATTCACTGGCATTTCTATACGCACCAGCTGATCGAACTGGACCAGATCAACTTCCTGACCGGTAAAACCGGTGTCGGCAAGACGACCATCATTGACGCGCTTCAGGTTGTTTTACTCGGGGACACCAATGCCCGCCGTTTTTTCAACAAAGCCGCCAATGAGAAATCAGAGCGTACACTGGAGGGCTACCTGGCTGGTGAGTATGGCGATGATGGCGACCGGGCCAGCCGCAGCCTGCGTCAAGGCCGTTTCAGCAGCATCATCGCCTGTGAGTTTCAGGACAGTGATACCCGGCGTTTCTTTACCGTAGGCAGTGTGTTCGACAGTTATGATATTGGTAAATGGGCCAATCAATGGTTCATTTTCAACGATCGTATCCCGGAGCATCACTTCATCGGACAGGATAAGACCCCGATGGATATCGGCCAGTTCAGAGCCTGGATCCGGCACCTGCCAGAACGGACACGTTTCCAGCTGCCGGCATCCAACCAGCAATATCAGAACCAGCTTAGTGCCTATCTGGGTGGGTTGAAAAGAAACTATTTCACTTTGTTCCGGCGGGCCGTTGCCTTTACACCGATCCAGGACATCACCAGCTTTATCACCGAATACATCTGTGAAGCCGACCGTTCGATTGACATTCATGAGCTCAAGGAAAATCTGCGCCACTACCGGCGCCTGGAATTACAGGCCGCCCAGATCAAGGCTCAGGTTGACCACCTTCGTGAAGGCGTCGATCTGTATCGGGACTATCAGAGTGAGGCTGCCAATTACCGCCTGTTCAGCTTTCTGGTTCGTCGCGGCGAACAGGCAGACTTACAGGAACAGGTTCAGACGATGGAAAGGGATCTGTCTGCAAAAGAAACCCAGCTGAACAGCCTGATGGAGCAGCTTACCGGTCAGGATAATGAAATCCAGGGGCTGCAGGCTAATCTGGCTGGCCTGGAGCAGGAACGCTATGGCAGCGACTTATATAAAAAATTACAGGATCTGCAGGAAAGTATCGCCCGGACACGGGACACGGTCGCCACCATCGATCGTGAAGCCGCCACGGCTATGGCTTATATCCGGCAGAAAGCCCGGCAGTTTGCCCAAGCTGCAGAGAAAGCCGGCCAACTGGCCAACCTGTCGGCCGAAGCAGAAATTGAAACCTCTGATCCCGGGCATGCGGCTGAGGCCAGCCAGCTCCGAGAAGTTCTGGCACAGACAGGCCGCAGCTTATACGAGCCGGCCGAAAAGCTGACAGAAGCCTGCCAGCCGTTGCTCGGCTTGGATGAACAAGCTGCTTCCCGCCAGACAGCTGATCTGACCAGTCAGTTGCGGCAGCTGGCTGATTGCATGAAGGATTTCGGAAGTACCGCCGCGTACAACGTTCATATACTGGAAAGCCGGCAAAAAGATGTTGACCAGACGCTTAAGCGGGCACGGCAACAGCTGCTGGAGCTGAACCAGGGCATAAAGCAGTTTCCTAACCCGGGTATCAAGCGGTTGCAGGCATTGCTGGAACGCGAGCTGCAGGTACGCCATGGCCGGCCGATCCCGGTATGGATTATCGCTGACGAACTGGAGATTACCGAGCCTCGCTGGACAGACGCACTCGAAGGTTACCTGCACACGCAAAAATTCTATTTGCTGGTCGAACCGGACTGGTTTGAAGATGCGCTTGCCATCTATGATGAAGCCAAAGGACGCCTCAATTTATTTGACATCGGCCTGATTGATATCGAGCGTCTGGCAGCCGATAAGCCACTGGCCCGCCCCGGTTCCCTGGCAGAAAAAGTTCGTACGGACAACAGGTTGGTTCGGCTTTTTGTCGACTATGTGCTTGGTGATGTGATCTGTTGTGACCAGACAGGGGATCTGCGACACCACCGCAGAGCCATCACAGACAGCTGTATGCTCTACCAGAATTTTGTAGCACGCCAGCTCAATCCGGCGCGCTATCGTGACCGCACCATAGGCAAGAGCGCCATTCGGGCCCAGATCACGGCGCTGGAAAACCGGATCGGTCTCCTTGATCGTTTCAAGGCTGCCATGACGAAGCTAATTGCGCCGCTGGTCGACTGGACAGCCTTGAGTGGTTTTAGTGAATATGAAACAAACACATTGGCGTCTACGATCGGGCGTCTCAGAGAGAAAAAACAACTGGCAGACCATTTGTCGTTGCTCGAGCAGGAACGGGCTGGTCTGGATTTGTCGTGGCTTGATCACCTGATAACGAAAATAGGAAGGATTAAGGACACGCTCAAGGAAAAGGAAAGACAGCATCGTGATTTGCTGGCCAATCGCTACAAGCAGGAAGCCCGTATTGCCCTGCTGCGCGATCAGGAGCTACCGGAATTACGCCGGCAAGCAGACGAAATGATCGATGCGATCCAATCTCAGTTCAACACGGGTTGGCTGGCGGAAACCGGCGAACCGCGATTTGCTTCAGAATACAGTCAGCGCGGCAGCGGTCAGGCTGTGCGCTATGCCTTTTTTCCACCGCAAAACCGTAGCGAGAACCAAAAAAAAATCAAGTGGGAGCGTGTTCTGAACAACCGTGCCGAATTCAACCGCCTCTATCAGGCGTCGGTTAGTATCACGGCCGAGAGCAACAGTGCCTTTGAACAACGTCTGACCCGACTTGAGCAGGAAAAACTGCCGGAATACCTGGAACAGATCAAACAGGCACAAAAATTGGCCTACGAGCAGTTTCAGTCTGATTTTCTCGGCAAGCTTAAGGAAAGCATCGACGCGGTGACCGAAAACATCCGCGGATTGAACCGGACCCTTAAGGATCGCAGCTGGGGCAACGAACGATTTCAGTTTGTGGTGGAACCTGATCCGAACTACCGTCGTTTCTACGACATGATCATGGACGATCTGCTTATGCAGGGATACAGCATCACCTATGCTGCATTCCGGGAAAAACATGGTGAAACCATTGATGAGCTGTTCCGTCAAATCCTGGCCGTTGACGATGACGTGACCGGTGATAAACGCAGCGATCTGGACCGCAATATCGATGCCTACTGCAATTACCGGACCTATCTGCGCTTCGACTTGCACACGATCGATGAGAACAATGAAGTGCAACGGTTGTCACGAACCTTGCGCAAGAAATCGGGTGGCGAGACCCAGACGCCCTACTATATCGCCATGCTGGCTGCTTTTGTCCAGCTCTATCGCATCGATGACCGCAACCGCAGTTGCCTGCAGCTGATCATCTTCGACGAGGCTTTCAGCAAAATGGACGGTGAACGCATCCGGGAAAGTATCCGGCTGCTCCGACGGATTGGATTCCAGTGCCTGATCTCAGCGCCACCCGACAAAATCGCCGATATTGCACCGCTGGTTGATCGGAACATCTGTGTGTTGAAAGACCGGCATCGTTCGTTTTTGGCTTATTTTGACAAACAGGATATCGTTCGTATCGAGGATGAGTTGGATAACGGGGAGGTTGAGGACTAGGCATGGACATAGCACGACTGCTTTTACAGGATCTGCTTAAGAAGTACGAGTCGAGCAAAGCCTTTACCTCGCCGGGACCTGTGCAGCGTCGCGTTCAGCTGAACGTCTACAAAGGTGAATTCAAACCTTATGATATCGAAGATTACGAACGCAAGGTTCACATCCATCAGGTCATCTCACAGTTGCGTGATGAGCAGTTGATCGACTACACCTGGATGCGCGGCGAAGAACAGCACATTCTCCACCGCATCTGGCTCAAGATTGAGCGGGTTGACGCAGCGTACGACCGGGCCGGTCTGGTTTCGCCCAAAGCAGAGGCTGGCCGCGTTCTAGCAGAGATTGACATAGCATGGACTGATTTCCAACATGCTGAAGAAGAAGGTACAACGGATTCCATTGCCTGGATCGGTACGGTCTTAGCGGATATGCGACGTGTTCTGTCTGAACGCCAGCGCCTGACGTCGCCGCTGCCTACTTCCCGGGAGCAGGCTCTGAAGCTGGTTGCCGCACTGCGTGGCCTGATTGCTCTGAGTTTGTCCGGACAGCAAGAAATGCCTGAGCGTGTCTTCAGCATCCAAATCTATGGTGACAGCAAGGCGTTTGCACAGCAGGTCCGTACCCGACTGGCCTCGCTCATCCGTCGTTACCTGCTGCCCGGTCTGCTGGGTCATCCTGCTGAGCGTCTAGACGATCTCGACCTTTCGGAGGATGAATTGCTTGGACTGGTCAATTTGAGTCGGTCACCAGAGATATTTGAGTGGTCCGGACCTTTAACGCTGATGCGCTGCGGGCGTCAGCTTGATTATGGCTTTTTCCCGCTTTGTGGAACGCTGAGCGCCGCTGAACTAAATGGCTTATCGATCGAACTGCCCGCTCAAGTCCAGCGTATTCTGTTTGTAGAAAATCGCACCAATTTCTACTGGCTGATGCAGCAACGCACCCAGAATGAAGACTGGCAGGATACTCTGCTGATTTATCACGGAGGTTGTTTCAGTCCGGCCAGGGGACATTTTTTCCATCAAGTTCAGAAGGCTGCTGAACATGCGTCAGCCAGCCGCGCAGAGCCTGTCACAGTATACCACTGGGGAGATATTGACCTGGGTGGTTTTTTCATGTTTAGTCGGTTGCAGCACAGTTTTTTTCCACAGCTGAAACCATGGCATATGGACTGCCATGACTTGCTCAGCAACATCAGCCAGGCGCAGCCGATCAGCCGGGCGTATGCCGAACGCCTGCAGGCGTTGCTTGTGGATGAACGTTTTGCTGTTTTTCATGATGTGATCAAGATCGCTCTGGAACGGGGTATCCGTCTGGAACAAGAGGCTCTGTTGGGGAAATAGATTGTTACGAACAAAAGAAACGCCTCGTGTATCATAATAGGATCACGATTTGGCCTATACGCTTCAAAAAAAATCAGTTTTTAACGTGAGGTGATCAAAAGATGATTTATAAGAATTTAGGGAGAACCGGATTGAACGTTTCCGA
>JAAYLM010000538.1 GCA_012521915.1 Oscillospiraceae bacterium
AAATACGCTGATTTGCCCGTAACCATCTCAATCGGAGCCACCAGCGCTTTACAGGCCGGTGATACGCCGTGTTCATATGGACCACTGATGTCAGGATTGGTACCAATAAGCTTGGCACCGTTCAGTACAAGGTTGACGGCTTTCTGAATGGCATCAAAGGCATAGTTGTTTGTCTCGCCTACAATGACATATTCCGGATCAACATCACTGAACGTCACGCCGACTTCATAGAGCGCGTTCAGCAATCCGGACTGGCCAATAACATACGCCGTGCAACGAGGTGACTGGGAAGCAACAAAATCAGCGGTCGCCAGGGCGCTGGTGTAAAAATGTTCTTCCTCGACATCCAGTCCCATGTTCTGCAAACGCAGCCTCAACTCACGTGGTGAGCGCTCACTGCTGTTGGTTAAAAAGAGAAAACGCTTGTTTTCACTTTGCAGCCATTCCACAAAATCTTTAACACCGGGCAGAATCTGTTTACCATGGTAAATCACACCATCCATATCGCAAATATAACCGATCTTGTTTCTGATCTGATCCATACGTCTTCCTACTTTCTTTCTGTCGATAATCTGTCACCGGATCCGCAAAACTGGAGAAGAGGTTCCCGGGACAACGGAGCGACAAATTGTGCCAGGCGCCCTTTACGTCTGCTCAAGTGCTTCATGAAAAATATTGCTTATTTGCTCCCGGTTTACCGGTCCTTCGTGGACTTTGCGGTCGCCAATGTAAAAGGTAGGGACATAGTAGTAGTCATATTGCTGTGCCAGTTCCCTTTCCTCGCCTTCGTCGATGATACGCAGAGGCACTGATCGCAGCACCTCTTCTGCGGCCAGAACTTCGTCAAGCAACTGCCGTGCTCTGCGGCAATAGCCGCAATACTTAAGGACAAAAAGTGTCACCTGTTGCATGAGTAAACCCTTTCTCCGGCCTGTTCAGGACAACGGTCGTGCCTGTTTATTCAAACAGAAGCTTCTTCGTGTTTCAGCAGGTCCAGTTTACGCATTTTGCGATACCAGATGTTAACCTTTTCAGCATCTTCAGCGGTGCAGATATCCGGCCCGTATCGGGCAGCTTCATATAATAGGACCATTTTGTCCAGATCAGGGAATTTTTCCAGATCAAAAGATGCGATGATCTGCCGTGGTGTCATGCTGTTATTCAATTTAAAACCTCGTTTTTGCTGAGCCAGTACCAGCCGGAAAAAACTGCGTCTTATCTTGTCGGCAGGATGCAGCATACCCGGGAGACTGAAACGTTCCCTGACCCGCCTGATCCTCTCCTTGGTATCCTCTCTCAGTGAAGGCAGCAGCGATTCCATTTTGTCTGCCGATGGCTGTGCCGTTGCATAGAAGCGTTTATAGAGTGAATACAAGGTCATGCCGATCATGGCCAGAATGAGCAAGCCTACAGCGATCACCAGAAGATAGAGGAAAACATCTTGTAGTATTGCCAGCCAGCGGGCTTTTTCCCCGGGAGGCATCGGCAGCATAGGTTGCTGTTGTCCTGGTGACTGGGTTGGTGCTGGTGTCGTCGGAGGTTCTTCCTGCGGTTCAGCAGAATCAAACAAGGTAAACAACCACTTAAGAATGAC
>JAAYLM010000102.1 GCA_012521915.1 Oscillospiraceae bacterium
CAAGCTGTCAGCATCATCAGGAGAAGGCCGATGATGCCCAGCAACTGCAAACGAATGATGAATGACCTGTTTTTTTTATGACTCATATGTCTACCTGCTTGTTTCTTTCTTGTTTCTGCATAGAACTGCTGTAAATGCCTTACAATGACTGCATGAAAACTTATCTCGCATAGTATCAGCCGTCGGACGTTGCCAGATCCCGGGAAAAGACCTGGACTTGCTGGCCGTATTCGTCAATAAGCTGCTCCAGGCCTGTCCAGCCCAGCCGCAGGTAATACGCACCGGCATGCTCAGTCCTCAGATAGAGCGTATCATAGCCGAACGAAGCTGCCAGACAGCTGATCTCTTCAACCAGTTTTTGTCCAATACCCTGACCACGACAGGTTTGATCAACATACAAACTTGACAACCATGGCGTCCTTTTGCTGCCGGCCAGATCGTTCTTAACCAGCGAAACAGTTCCAACACAACGTTCCTTGTGCAGCGCGACCAGGACAATCGGTAATTCAGCTTTCTTTGCCTTCATATAACGGTTGTATATAAACGTCCTGTCCTTATCGTGCTTGATGTTATGAATGAATTCCTGGTAGATCCAGTCTGTAACCTGATCGATATGGTGTGGCTGGTCACAAAGATAAGCAAAACGCAGCATTTTGAGCCCCTTCCCTATTCCCGGCCATCTTACAGGCCATGCAAATACCTCTTGATTGGGCGGACCGGTAAATCAGCCCGAGTCAACGGGTCAGACAACATGGTTCAACAGGCATCGTTACACTCGATTTATTGCAAATAATAGTATTTATAGCGCTGTTTGCCGTTTTTTGCAAAGAATAGAGTCCTTTATGGTTCGTGTGACGCACATACCAGGGAAAAGCTGACGAAGAAATATCGACGCGGATCTTTTCCCCTTTATGTATCTCAAAAGCGTGTTCGTCAAAAGAAAACGTCATATCGATTTCCTGCCCCGGAACATAATCAGAACAGAAGTTAGCTATTTGATTGATATCGTCACGCAGCCCATAATGCCCTTCTTCTTTAACAAGGCTTAAACGGATATAAAAACAGGTATCCTGGCAATCAGATTTTATCCTGAGCTTTGCACTTATTTTCCCCTTGACAAAGGTATCCTCAGTAAATACAGGAGAGAAAAAGCTCAGGATATCATATCTTGAATCGGGACCATCCTGCCAAGCGGCACCATCAAAATTGGCGGAAAGTCCGCCTTTAAAAGAAGCAGGAGCATACGGATTATATAGATACGACCGTTCACCTTCACCGAGATGGAAACTGAATTGTTTTTTGCCGGCTTTAAATTCGTCTGTGCACCATTGATTGCCAAACAACTTGTAATAAGTTACCTTGCCGGTTTCGAACGGCGCTTTGTCCTTTCTTCTCACAAAATCCAACCACTGCACGGCATAATCTCCGAACATTTCTCTTGATGATCCATTGTCGAACGCGACGGGCTGGTTTTCTGCCTGATTACCGTGGTTGTAGGGATGAACGAGCAAAGCTGATTTTAAACGGGTTTCCCCATCCAGGCCATGCCACATATCAAAAATTCCACCGGTATAAATATCGTAAAATCCGGTTACAAAAAGTATGGGAATACCGGCATTTTTTACGGCGTTGTGTGCCTCACCGCCGCCAAGGCGGGTATACCAAAAGGCATCGTTTTTATCAGGATGGAGCAGGATTTGATCAAACGCTTCCGCCGTTTCCCCAAAAACCATTTGAGAGAAATCGATCAGCGGCAGCGTGTGATAGCTTTCGGTGACGTAATTCTTGACCGATATGCTTTTCTTTTTGTAATTATTTGCAAACCAACCGCCGTGTAAACCCATTTTAAAAAAGCCGTTTCGGTAATTGCAGTTATACCGCTCGCAGTCCTGTACCTCCAGTACTGCACCCTTTATATCCTCAGCAAAGGGTGTGGTAACAAAATGTACAGAAGAAGAGTAACTGGCACCAACCAGATAAAGCTCGCCGTTATAAAAGGGTTGTTTCCTGATCCAATCCTGTAAATACAGACCATCTTCCCTTTCATTGATGTAAGGAATAAAATCACCGCTGCTTTTTCCTCTGCCACGGCAATGCTGGAAAACGACTGCATAGCCCTTTTTCAGCCAGTTTTCTTTTTCGCTTATGATGATGCTTACGATATCCTCTTCACGCTTATCCTGACTGTCATCCACATAGGGTGAGCGGAATATGACCGTCGGCAAGGATACGGTATTTGGCGGAAGACAAACAACCGTAAATAAAGCAGCTTTTTCAACAGGCAGATATTCGTAGTAAGAAACAGCATTGATCAAATCAGGTCACCGTATAAAATCAGCCACGTGGGAATGGTGTGAATTTATCAGATTCAGTTAGGTCTAAAGCATCAATGATGGCCGCAAACTGGGTAATGGCGGTATCTAACCCCCCGGGATGATGTGCATCGCTGCCGAGATAAAACTTGCAGCCGCATTTTTTAGCAATACGATAAGGACGCAGGATTTGATCAATGGCTTCCCCATCATACCTGAAAATCGGGAAATTCAGTTCAAATCCGGCCTTCCTGTCTGCCAGTTTCTCAAAAAGCGTCATAAAAGTTGCGTCAGAAATAAGCTCCAGCACCCTTATATGATCAGCAGGCTGTTTATTCGCGATTAAGCCGCAAGTCAAATGGGCAATGCCGATTTTATCAAAAGGAAGATCCATATCCAGAAGTTTATGAAGGCGTTCTGCATAGAGAAACGCGCGTCTTTCCAGTGAATCATCGGCTTCATCTATAGTGAAGGATGGCATATGCAAATGGGTAGTGGGAATAATAACAAAATCGAATTGTTCGAACCGTTCTTTCGAAATGCCAAGTCTCATATGCTTATCCATTTCAGCTTCGCAGCCAAAATAAAATTTTACAGATTTACTTTCCGGCAGCGGCAAAGCCTGCTTCAGATGTTCAAAATTTTGTTCTTTATAAAAATCAAAGTTTTCTGCACCGGGTATTCTTTCATCCCAAAAGTGATCCGTTAAGCAGATATCCAACAAGCCATTTTTCTCAGCATAATCCAAAATGTATTGTGTTGTCTGCAATGGATCGTCAGAACAAAGTGAGCGATGGGAATGGATATGATAATCGTGGTCAATGATATATTTCATGTCGTATCTCCAATATCATTTTTGTTTATTATGACAAAAACCTGTCAACAAAGCAATTCCAGCTTTTTCGACAGGTTTTTTTGTGGCAAAAGTAAAATGTACCCTATAGAATAGACAGTAGCTGTTAAAATCTCATGAATGAAAGTATACCATCAATGATCTCACGATCCGTACCCAGACTAATCGAACACGCTCAAATTTTGCCAGAGCCTGGTACTCACCCGGTTTGAAGTCAGGCACCACTTTGATTCCAGAGATAACTTTCCCTTTAACACCTGCTGCTTTCACAGTGCGTTTCCTTTTTTTCACGCATGCATTACTGAAACAAGTTCAATGAAATTCAGTTTTCGTTTTTTCTGCAAAATGGCGAAGCATAACGAGCGGCTCGTTTACTGACAGATTGGTATAGCTGACGCCGCTAACAGCAGCAGAATAGGTTACAAAAAACTCGTCAGATGTACATTCCCCGAAGCGTATGAGTACCGGTGTCTCGATCGGCCAGTCAGCACAGCGACCATGACCCTGGATTAATATAAACCCATGCGCTGCCGTGTCTTTGATCGTCACTGTATGACCTGGTAAAACGGTAATCCGCTGAGCAGAAATTTCGTCACTGCGATAACAGATCCATTCAGCAATTACACCCTGATTCAGCAGCTTTTTTTCATCATCCAGTGGAATCGGTTTCATGAACCGGTTCTGATGAAAATCGGCATCCACATTCAGCGCCCAGTCAAGTACCTCAACCAGATAATCAAAGTCGCCAACCTTTTCCGGCGGCGAATCTTTCCAAAGCAGCTTTTCCGGCACACAATGTCCGCCGTACAAAACAGACTGGTACATGGCATAGACATCAGAGGCAAACTGCGGTTCATAGGTGCATAAACTACCCGGTGCATGAAGTACACCAGGCGGGACATCCCAGCCTGTATCAAGTTCCAAATGATAACACCGTGACAAATCGAGAATCTTATTATCTCCTTTGCTAAAATCAAGCAGGCATTGTTTAAGCTGCTCGCGTGTTGTCTCCGGGTTAAGTCCAAAAAATGTATACCCGAACTCACCTGGGTGATTATTCAGCTGTGCCGGGAAAAAGTACATTTCCGGTTTTCCTGACTGCTTAACTAAAGCGGCATGCTCATCACGATGGTGGACGTGGTGTGGCAGCGGTCCGACATTATCAAAGAACTTAGCGAACATCGGCCATTTCGCATGCTTCTGCCAGATACGCGGTCCAACAACCTCTTCTTTAAGCTCCGCTACAACGTCGCGAAGCAGCACTTTATCTCTTCCCGTCTGGTCTAGAACGACATAGCTCAGTCCCTCATCAACAGGTGTGCCCGGACCATTATCAGCCGGTGTTGTTGAAGCAAACCAGCGCTCATCAATACCACCGCGTTCCAATCCCAAGGCATAATAATCATCCGGATGTAATTTAATCCTCTTGCCTGGGCGACAAAATGATCGCGGTACCCAAGTCGGAGACAACCTGAGGATACCCTTTCCCATGACCATCGCCGATCGTGATTTACTCATTTTGAAACCTCCTTTCCTGATCATGAATACTGAACAAGATAAAACCTATGTGTGTCATTCAGTCAACCTCCCCGTTCCTTTCAGATAAAGCACATTTTTTGTAAAGCCGAGAATGCGAAGCCGCCTGAGGGCCTGCTCGGTTGTCATCGGTTGAGCCTTTGTCGGATTGCTGAGTGAGCGGAAGTGTCCCCAACTGCCATCATCATGTTGGCGTGTAAGGATTTGCGACGCCCATTTTGAGTCTTTATCAGCCACAGTCATCTCTTCTTTCTGGTTTTTCCGCCTCATGTCAATACTCCGGCCATTTATCCTGCTAGAACCGCGCTTCAGACGCCTCCTGTTTGCTTATCCAAGATTCTGTGATTTCGAGTAAAATATCCACTGCCATGATATGAAACAACGAAAAACACCGTCACCGGCTGAAATGCCTGATTATCGGTGTTTTTGTCCATTCATATGATTATTTTAACATTTTGGTGGAGGCGAGGGGAGTCGAACCC
>JAAYLM010000103.1 GCA_012521915.1 Oscillospiraceae bacterium
GAAGAGTTTCTCCTCAAAAAGAGGAAGGTCGTCGTCGTTCCTGGAACGAGAAGTAAGGGAGAGACGCGACCCGGGCGGCATTTTCTAAATGCCGGTCGGCTGAGCGAATCTGCTGGAGAGCAGATGAGCGAAGCCGGAATTTTTCTGCCGAACTTGGCAGGGGGTTTGGGGCCTTGCTGGGGCGAAAGTACGCTTACCTCGTCCTACCAACTGTGCTAATGCCCCGTGATGTTTTCCACCCATAAAGAAGAGGGCCTTCATCGTCTCAAAAACAAGAACCAGGGAAGAGATGTGATACTTTCGCCAGTGCTTATTCGATCTTTTGTACCACATAGCCAGAGCACATCGTTCACATCGATGGGGTCGTTGGTTCGAGTCCAACTGTCACCACCACTCCGAAGCCCTTGTAGATCAAGGGCTTCACTTTTTTACCCCCTCGACATCACCGCCGAGGGGGTGCACTTTTTTCAGGGTTCACTCCGGCGACGTGAACAGCTCGGGCCACCATTCCGTTCACACGGTCGTCTGGCTCAGTTGCCGGAAAATCAGGATGGCTCGGTTGGTGGAAAATATTTTATCGATGTAGCATTTTCGTGTTATTCTGTGTCTAATAGGTGAAAGGTGGTGAGGTTGCCGTGGAGACTGTCAAGGGCCCTGACAGCAAAGAACAAAGAATCGAACACATGGTAACCCTGTACCAGCTTCCCCTGCTTCGGCTTTGTATCATGTATCTGCATGACGAGGAACAGGCAAAAGACGCGGTACAGGAAACATTCATCAAAGCATATCGGAGTCTGGATAGTTTCAGGGCTGATTCATCCGAGAAGACCTGGCTGACACGCATTGCGATTAATAATTGCAAGAATATGCTTCGGTCTGGATGGTTTCGGCATATAGACCGTTCAGTCACTCCGGATATGTTGACCGGACGCTCCGCGCCTGCAGATTCCGAAGATGATGCGCTGACGATAGAGATCATGAACCTTCCTGTAAAATTGAGGGAGGTCGCATTGCTCTGTTGGCTACAAGGAATGTCGTACGATGAGACTGCTGCAGCGCTGGGAATATCCCCAAAGGCTGTCGGTGGCCGATTAAACCGAGCAAGAAAGAAACTGCGTTTTGTCTTGGAAGGAAGTGATGATTGTGACCCTGCATGAAGAACAGAAAAGAGTTCAGAAGGCAGTAAACAACTCCCTCGCACATGTGCAGGAAGATCCATGGCTTACGCAGCGGGTTCTTGCCAATGCGAAAGGAGAAGAACCAGTGGTTAAGAAAATCTCAACATCTATGATTCTTGTAATTGTTATGCTCTGTCTTGTGATTACTGCGATTGCGGCAGGTGTTATTTATAATCAGGATTGGTGGTGGAACAATCGCAATATATATGAGAAGGAGTACGAACCGGAGAAGTATGAGGCGATCATAGCGAACATGGTAGAGAATCCCGAACAGACACAATGTGAAGATGATCAGGTGCAGTTAACCATTCAGGATGTATCATGGGCACCGGAAGCAGACATTATGACCATTTCCTTCAAGGCCACTCCGAAGAACCCAAATCAGGATGAACTTCACAGCATGTGGGCTTTGGATACTGATGGAAGCTACATCGGCGAAGGAGGTTCGATTACAGTTACCGATGACAGCGAAGACCGGGCAATGCACTGGCTTTGGCGAACGGATATTGGTCTTGAGGATTCAGGAGGGTATGGACAGATTCCTGGTTATGGCCCCGTATTCGATATGATGGATGACAGTAGCAAACATCTGCTATTGCTGGATTATACAGGAACAAACATCATCATCAATTCTGATGAAATAGAGAACGCTGTGGATATGTTCCCCATGGAAAGCAGCATGGATATGTTCAGAACCACTGCGGGTGATGTTTACTTCGTTGGTGAATTTGACCTGAGCTGGCTGCGAGAAGAATATGATCAGGAAATGCGGGATCGTGCTAAAGAAAACCCAGATATGAAGGAATACTATGATCAAAAAATAGCAAAAGCACAGATGGCGCGGGCGCGTATCGACAACGGAGGAATCACCTGCATTTTGACCTTTAAGGTAGTAGAATATACCGAGGGAATGGATGACACGGATTTGTATACAAGTGGAGGAGGAAGATCTGTCCAGTTTATCATTCGTCCAGAGCAATGATTAAGAGACTTCTCAATTTCCAAAAACAAAAAAAGCCCGCAGA
>JAAYLM010000104.1 GCA_012521915.1 Oscillospiraceae bacterium
CTGTGTGTCGGCTGGATACCGAACTGTTTGAGCAGGGCTTCTGTTTCTTGCCGATCCATCAGGGCAATGATATGATATAGACGTTTTTGGTCCGCTTACCCCAGGTTACATTGCCTTTTCTTATTTCACCCGCATCGTAGCAGAGATCAAGCAGGTTCGGATCACGGTGGACACCGTGGATGTCAGCGACGACCGCCAGGCCATAACCTTCAACGAACAGTGTCGTTCCCAGTGGAAGCGCTGTACCAATTGATTTGCCGTCTTTGCGGTAACCATAAGTGGCAACCAGCCCACGCTGAGCTGATATGCCCGTTGCGGTGTTATGATTGATCGCCGGATGATGGCAGCCACCCTGCAGACAACATTCCAGACCATCGTACATGGTGGTCACCCTTTTATCACGCTGGATGTAGCTGAAGGTTTTTCCATCAACCGTAATGGTTCCATCACCATTGTCTTTAAAGGTCTTGTAGTTGGCATTGCCATTTTTTATCAGCAGATTCTTGATCTCAGCGAAACTTTCCCGCACTTTACTGTGGCTGGTTCGGGCATTGATCTTTGGGATCAACGGCTTCTTTTTTGTGCCTTTAAGGATGACTTTTTGCACAGGTTCACGCAAAATCTCAATGTCGATCTGTTCTAGTCCTGTATAGATGCCGTTTTCATAGGTTTCCTCAAAGACAAGTGCACGTTCACCGGGTTCACCTTCGTTCTGAACGGCGGTTTGACCGATATACTGGGTGGGATCGTCTAGAGTGACCGTGCTGAACGGGATGGGTTCATAACTTCGCACAATCTTTTTTTCTATCTGAACAAAGGTTATCTCAGCGTTATCAGCCGTCTCGGTTTCCTCTTTGTTACGCAAAATCACACCATTTTCCTGGTCAAGCTCATGAAATCCGGAACGTGCCATGAGATCGCCCATGGACATCATCTCCGAACTGGTGCCAATCTCATATCCGCTCCAGTTGAGCGTCACCCGGCCTTTGCGGCTGACTTGAACATCATAGGTCTGACCGGGTTGCAGCCTTGTTTGGTCGGCAAGGCTGAGAAGGTCGGTTTCGTTGAGCGATAGACCGGCTTCATCAATAGCATCTATCAGGGTAGTTTTAAAAGTAAGGGTGTCAATCGTGTCATCCGCAGTGCGGATAATAACCTGAGCGGGGATTCGTGTCTGATCAAGCGTCAGCAATACCTGCTGATCAGGCAGCACAGCTGCCGCGATGGCCAATACAGCCACCAGGGAAAGGGCGATCAGACGCACAAACGTCTGTTTCATATGTACCTCTCTTAATATTCTCATACTCGCATAAAACACAGTGCTTAATGTAGGGGTTATCTGCGTTTTCATAAGGATGAGCAAGATGAGTATTCAGCAATTCACAAACGTATTATATTCTCCTGAAACAACCTTGTCAATTTTTTGTTACAATTTGGTTACATTAACCAAATTATTGGTCCTCCTGCCGCTCTTGTTCTGTGCTGTTATCCTGAAAAGCTGGTTGCTCAACCGGTTTCATGTTAGAATCAGTTTGTATTTCAGGCATGATCCGATTCAACAAGGCCAGCTCGGAGCAGGCCGGTTATGCAGAGTGGAGGTCGATGATGAAACAGCACAATCGCACACAACGCACATCGCAACAACAGCCGCCCTGGGCTGATCAGAAAACCAAACATTCTGGCCGGCGCCTGATGAATCGTGGCTGCCGTCGTCTTTGCCTTTTTTTGCTGGCACTTCTGGTCCTGCTGTCTTTGCTGGCCGCACTGGCAGCCTGGAAGCCCTGGTATTTCACTTGGAATGCGCTGACATTACGCTATGAGCGTGAACATCAAACAGATTACAAGGTTATCCTTGACCCGACAGCTATCCCGGGTGTGGCAGAAGCTCCGTCAGATGCCTTTGATCTGGACGAACTTGTCAATGCGGTGAAACCTTCGTTCAGCATTCGCCTGAAGACAGACCGCCCTGTCAACGCACAAGTTCGATCGAGTCTCAAGGCTGTCATCCAGGCCCGAGAAACTGGTGAAGGCCAACCCGTTCTGCTGCGCGTCGGTGAAACGATACTGGAAAGCAAATCTTTTCCCCTTACTGCGGCAACACAGCTGGAAGCCAGCCAGCAGTACAACCTCAGTCTTGACCCCTATCGGGAGCGTGCGGCGTCTATGGCCACACAGCTGAACCAGCCACTAGATTACGAGCTGCTGCTCATATTTTCGGTTGTTTATACGATTGACACGGCTGGCGTTCAGCAAGCCATTCAGGAAAATTCGTCATTGTTAATCCCCCTAAACAAAGCAGTATTCAGCATCAATCGTGTAGCAGAAGACAAGCTGGCCGCAGAAACCATCCGGCGACCGCTTCAATACCGTATACATCTCACACTTTTTCCCTGGCCCGTCTTTCTGATTGTCGCTTTACTCAGCTTTGCTTCTTTCCTCGTACTTGCTTTAACAACACGTGGTCGCCCCAAAGATTGCTTTCATCGCACACTGCGCCGTATGCGCAAAATGACCCATGGTTATTTACTGATGATTGGTGATAAAGCCTGGGATCCTGCCTGGTGCATCCGTGTAACTGATTTCCGCAGCATGGCAAAGGCTGCCCGCCGGCTAAAACATCCTGTTTTCTGTTATGTCGATGAGCTTTCAGCCTGGCCGGCAGCGTATTTCTTCTCAGTTTATGGTGAAAACAACTACTGCCATATTTACACGGAACACCCTGATCTGCTGGAAGAATCCTTCTTGACGCCACAAAAGCAGCCTGATCAAGTTGAATCAGCAGATGACGATTTTGTCATGCCTGTTCTCCCCGAGACTGATGAAGTACCCTTGGGCAGCGGCAGCGGTGAAACAAAAATAATCCGTCCTGATCGTCCACTGCATGATCCATCAGGACAGGAACCCAATGAAAACATGGACAACTCACCGGGTAATTCAAAGACCTGATTGTCTTTTCATCTTTGTTCTGTTTCGAGATTACCAGACAAGTGGCTGAAGTCGGATCAAACCGTGCACATCACCCATCACATCGAACCCCGTGAGTTCGCATTGACTGGTGAGACTATTGTCATAAAGTGCTTCAGCCCTGATCTGTAATGGCCACGCCTCTGTCAGTCGTGTTCCGTCTGCAGCCAGTGTCTCCTTGTTTTCGGGGACAATGAGACTTACTTGATAGTTCAGCCTGCCAGGTATCCCATAATATCGCCATGTTTCATCACAAAACCGGATTTCAATCAGTCCCGGTTCATGCGAAAAGGGCAGGCTGAGGTTTAGCTGTTCCCCGGAAAGAAGTCTTTGCGCGTCAAGAGAGTTCTCATCTCCAAGACTGTTCTTCTGGCCGGCATAATATTCAATAGCCGGTTGCGCGGCAGCTGACAGGGTGAATGGGCTGATCATGCTGTTTGCTTCAAGCAAGGGGGGACTCATTGCCATCTGATCGCTTGCGCCATCAGCCATGTCTATGGTGCTGTGAACAACTATTTTCGTGATCGTGGTTGCTGTTTCTGATACATCTGCCGGCCTTTTGCTATGCCTCGATAAAAGAAGGTTATCAGGACAAGTCAGTAAAACAAGCGGCAGCAGAATAAAACAAAAGACGCTGAAAAGGATCATTCGATGCATGCTGATCACCTCAAAACCAGCCTAACAAAAAACCGGCATTTATAAAGCCGGTTCAATACGGCAAAACAGGACAAGATTGCTATTTAGTCTTCCTGTCCGATTTTATTTAAGGCTCTGTATTCTCGAGGAGATATCCCTTCATGACGGCGAAAAACCCTGGTAAAGCAGCCGCAGTTATCGTAACCAACGGCTTTCGCGATTTGTGTGACGGTTTTATTGGTATGCTTGAGCAGGCCTTTGGCGTGTTCAATTCTGACCCTGCAGATAAAGTCGGATAATTTGACGCCGGTCACTTCCCGATGCATACGTGATAAATAAGAAGGATTGAATGATAGTAAAGAAGCGAGGCTGATCAAAGATAAATCTTTATCCAGATTCCGTTTGATATAGTTATGCAGATATCGGACAATCATCATAGGT
Source organism: Oscillospiraceae bacterium (assembly GCA_012521915.1). Classification (GTDB taxonomy): domain Bacteria; phylum Bacillota; class Clostridia; order Saccharofermentanales; family UBA5734; genus JAAYBY01. The sequence continues at coordinate 4,042 of JAAYLM010000104.1, forward strand.
TGTGATATCGCCATTTATACCTCCCGCCCAACAAAATATGACCCGGGTTGGCCTCCGCTTACAGATCTTTACTCGTGCCTATAACCAATTATATAATAAAATTGGATATAATGCTAAAACAAGAACATGCTTCTCACTCATTCGTTAATCATCCGTGTCAGCCACGCAAACGGCAGCTGAAGGTTCAGCTGCCGTTTTACGTTCTTGCTTATGCTGCTCAATGCATGCGGAAATCAAGATGAGCCGGCGGTGGAAACGCCTGACGGACGGTTTCCAGAAGTGATTCGGTCAGCTTCTGACCAGGATAATGTTTCAATGCGCACAAACGAAACCAGAGATCGGTGAGTTTGATTTCTCCTTCCCTGATGTCATTAAGCCGGAATGAACGACTCAGTAATTTTTCCGAGTCTTCCAGCATGCCTTGATCCAGCATGGCCTCAACCAGGTAAACCTTGATGCGTCCATCGTTGCGCAGATTACCCGGAAGACGGTCATACAGGCTTATGATGTCTGCGGAACGACCGGTCACCTGTAAAGCAGCCAGTGCTTCAATAACCAGGTTGCGTTCCAGAAGAAGTTGTACAGCTTTCAGGTACAAATCAGCAGCCTGCTCTTTTTCATCTTCTCGTTGTTTGATAACCGCAAGGCAGCGTAGAGCCCACGGATTTTCTTTGCATGTCAAAGAATTTTCAAATGCTTCTACAGCCGCTTCCCATTGCCCTTCACGAGACAGTGAAACACCATATTGGTAATAACCAAACCAATGACGGCTGTCACCAGCGTCTATGCTTGAAGCGATCCGGTCGCACCAGTCTTTTCCTGTCTGGTAGCTGAGGGGACTCACTTCCGGATCCGGGCAGGGCAGTTGTTTTTTCTCCAACAGGTTCAGCCACATTTTTTCCTGAGCGCCCAGACGGCGGCGGGGAAATTGCAGTCCAGGATTCACAAAGTCTTCACCATACAAGATCTGGTCAACCAGAGCCCAGCCTTCGCCTACTTCAAGCAGTTCTCCTTGTTTTCCATCCAGCTGTTCCATGATCTGGTTGTGTATCGCTTCGGTCTGTTCCCGGGGGAACACCTGCTGCAACGCTTTTTCTGCAGCGGATGTCGCTTGCTGCCAGTCTTCGCCTTGTGCCAGTTCCGGATCAACAGTTAGCGGACCATAGAGTTCTGTCCAGGAAATGCTGCTGCGCCCGGGCATCGGCAAGTGCTC
>JAAYLM010000105.1 GCA_012521915.1 Oscillospiraceae bacterium
CTGCATTTGATCCCGTATCTTTCACTTCATCGTAATGGCCGGTATCAGGATTCCACTTTTTTGCCGGAACGCCGCTGCCTGTCGTAGTAAAAGCGGCTGCGTTGACATGAAGCGAAGAAAGAATGCCACTGGCAAATCTCGGCTTATAATAGCCACAGATGGCAATGCCGAGCGGCGGATCAATGTTCTTCCTGCAGAATCCTAGCCTGAGTGTGTTCATTTGTTTACCCCTTCCGATAAGTGTCTCTGCTTATCTCTTCCTTCTGATTACGAAACAATATTACTCGCGTACTTATTCGAGCTCATGGCCTTTAGAAACAATATACTTTAACGTGAGCTTCTTATCAATGATAAGAGCATTTGCGTTCTTACCGGCGTCGATGAAAGCGCAGGGAGCATGATGTTTGTCGTTATCAAATTTTTCCTGCGCGGAACGCTGAGATGAGTATCTTACTCCGAAAGCAGCCGACGGTCATTAAGGAATATGATGAGAAGCTAGTCCGGCGTCTGATCGACAAAGTCACAGTTTATGAAGACCGGTTCGAGGTGGTTTTCAGATCCGGGGGGATGGTTGAGGTAGATTCACATCATTTTCACCCAAATCCGAAAATCCTACAGTATCAGTCCTTCCAGCCTCAGACCTCGATATCAAGAATCTAAACTATCTTAAAACTGGAATTTCCTTTTTTACATTTTTAACCTTTTTTCTTAAACACTGATGTGTCTCCCACAACTGAGATCAGTTATTAACACTACTTTCCCACCCCGCACAGCGGGTAGACTTTTCATGCGCTGCTGTTTGACAGGCTGAGGTGCTTACTCCGCAGTCAAACAGCCTGCGCAGCAGGCGTAAGCGCCGATAAGTCTGTGGAAAAGCTGTGTTATTAATAAGTCAATATAAAAAATCAATTATCTTTAATCGCAATAAGGAAGCTACTATGGCGTGCACAATCGCAACAGGAATGAGGATACTTCCCAGGATTATTACCTCAGCTTCATATAATAAAGAACTTCTTTTATCTGATCTGCCTTTGAATCGATTAACAAATGAACTCCATGGAATTCCATATGCATTGCCCATCATAATAGCTCGAATAGCTCCAAGAATACCATATGATTTAGTCAAACCATAGCTTTCTACGATACGATCCCATGTTTCTTTTGAAGGCCTCCCTCTGCTGTCTGCATAATGCTGCGCAAATATGACAGCCTGAACTTCATTTGAAGGTATATCTGCTATAACTCCCGATAGCATTTTTTGAATTTCTTCATTACTCATTCCGGCCTCTAATGCCATTTTTGTATGTGCATATGAACATATCTCACAGCCGTTTACTTCGGTAACAGCAAGCATGATTCTTTCAATGAATCCAGAGCTCAGTTCGTTATTTCGCTTGGACTTTGACATATACGGGGCAGATCTTATCCCAAAAAAATTACGGTCTGAAGTGAAAGCTAATCTGACCGATCTATATAATGCTCCAGAGCTTGAGGACGCCAAGACCAGAAAACAACACATGCTGGAAAAATACGAAGTAACGGCACCCAAAGCCATGGAACTGCTGGATGAAGCCTTTGACGATGTCACAGCGGTCTATGCGCTGCCTCAACCCTACCGTAAACGTCTGAGGACGACCAATGGAATTGAACGACTGAACGAGGAGCTGAGGCGACGGGAACGGGTCATCCGGATCTTCCCCAATGACCAGAGCCTGATCCGGCTCATGGGTGCGGTACTGATGGAGATTCATGAGAAATGGATCAATGGCAAGAAATATTTCAATATGGACTGCTATTTCGAGGAACGAGACGAGGCAAGACGACAGGCGCTTGCTCAGCGAGCAAACCACCTGCAGATCGTCAATGAGGATTGGTCATGCCGGAAGTGAATTTACACCAACTTTCTGGACTTGACTACGGATTTGGAGTAGAGTGCCTTGTTTTATGTTTAGTTTATAGCTAATCCTCACACTGTTTTATTGAAAACCCTTATTCTTTCAAGCATAAAAATCAACCAAAGAAATGAAATAATAAAGATTGC
>JAAYLM010000001.1 GCA_012521915.1 Oscillospiraceae bacterium
GTTTTCAGTGGTTCTCCGCCCAGCCGGACACAACCGTGGGTATGGGAATAATTCATGATCACCTGTGTAAAGCCATAATGCTCCCGCAGCGCGGCTTTGGCGCCGTCAGCAAAACTGCGGTTGCCATACAGCACGTCCAGGGAGATCAACGCGGCTGTTTCCCGTTTGTCATCCTGCAACAGCAGCAGTGTGGCCCAGGTGTCATCATGGACGCCTTCACTTTTGTGGGTCCGCGCGGCAAACCCACACTGCATGACAGGCTCATCCGGTGTGATTCGCCGTCTGGTTATTGCGTATTTCATCGGTCGCTCCTCTCTTTTCCTGATCACATCATATCGTCTGAAGTTTCTTCATGAGCATTGTTTGAACGCTTCAGGATGGCTGCGAGGTCGGCGGCGGCCAGCGATAGCCTCTTTGCCCGCCCAGCTGGATATCCTGACGTTTACCAGGTTGCGTCGCAGCCTGGCCTGCCAGTCTGCCATCGCTGACAAAAACCTCATCCCCGCCGTGCAGATTGGCGATCAGAAAATCAGTAAGCTGCCGCAGAATACTGCTATAAGCCGGTACATCAGCCAGATTGCGGTGTTCGCCGGGATCCTCAGCCAGGTCAAACAACTGCACATGATTACCTGACGGATAATAAATCAGCTTGTACCGTCCGTCAGTCGCCATGCGCGTAGCTGCCAGCCCTTCGCTGATCTCGCCGAAGAGCTTGCCGCGGCGTTGACTGCCCAGAAGATCCAGACCCTCAACAGAATCCGGCACCGCCAGTCCGCAGCGTTTGAGAATGGTCGGCATGATGTCTTCCAGGCAGGCCAGTCGATCATCACATCGGCCGGCCAGCGCGTTGACCGGCGTACCCGAAATCAACAAAGGCACAGAGGCCGCTTGTTCATAAAACACGCGCTTGCCCAGCATGTCATGCTGAAACAGCATGTCGCCGTGGTCACTGGTAAAGAGGATCAGCGTGTCATCCAGCATGTTCTCTTCCCGCAGGGAGCCTAGCAGCAGGCGGATCTGGTGATCGATGTGGGTGCACAGAGCGTAAAAGGCCTGGACGGCCAGTTTGCGGTCCTGCCCATCATAGAGGGCCTGGGGGCCGGCGGTATCCCGCTGCAGCACGTCGATCGCGGCCACGCCGTCCGCCTGCCAGTCATCCGCGATGACCGGCTCATCCGGAATCGCACGGTAGCCGTCCAGATAAGTCTGCAGCGGCACGAGTGGCGGATGGGGATGGACATAGGAGACATACAGGAAAAGCGGTCGGGTCGGGTCACGGCGCCTGATCTGGCGGACAGCCTCCCGGGTCGCCCAGTTTGTCGGATGGGCCTGTTCCGGCAGATGCCATGGCCGGACATAATACTGATTGTTGCTCATCCCGTGCGCATAAGCCTGACCGGCAAAACCTTGATCAGCCAGCCAAAGTTCATAATCATCGAGACCGACACCCAGGTTACGCCCCTCTTCTGACAGGATAACCTCATGAAAACCAATGCGGTTGCGTTGTGGGTACACATGCAGTTTGCCGACAGCGACAGTCTGGTAGCCGCCCGCGGCCAAAACCCCGGCCAGGGTCGGTGCAGTCGGCATGGGCATATGGTCACTGTAGACGCGGTCGCCATGGGTCGCGGGTGAAAGGCCGGTCATCAAGGAGCGGCGGGCCGGGATGCATACCGGGCATGTGCTGTAGCAGCGGGTGTAGCGCCCTGACCGGGCCATGGCATCCAGTGCGGGTGTTCTGATCAGGGGATGGCCACCGCAGCCCAGCAAATAGCCCGGCCAGTGATCCGTGTTGATAAGCAGCACGTGCATGGTCTCTGACGCCTCACTTTCGTTTGGGTCCGCCGGGGAAGCGACCTGGCTTGCCGCTGCACGTGCATCGACGGGTGTGCAGATGCCGCGCCAGGCGTCCGGTCATTCAAGTCAGCGTACGTTCACCAGCTGGTAGGCTTGCTGCCCCAGACCGGCTTCTTCCAGCTTTGTCAACTGGATAAAGGGGTCTTTACCGTGCAGCTGCTGAAAAAGGTGCCCTTTCCCGGACAGGACCAGGCCGGCTGGAACGCCAACCGGAATAAGATCTTCAATTTTGATGGCATCCAGGCAAGCCTTCTCCAGAGCAACCATATCTTCGCCTGCCATGATGCCGATATCAGGAACCAGTGAGGGTGTGGTCATCCCCCAGCAGTCACAAAGGGCGGTGATGGCGGTCAAAACATTGATATGATAAACCGAACCGGGGGCGAAGGTATCCAGGACGGTGCGTGTGCAGATGGCCATGCCGGTCTGGAAGTCCGTGTAATTATGGGCGTCCAGCGTGATGGCACCTGTCGGGCAGATTTTAACGCAGTGCTGGCACAAGGTGCAGTTGTGGTAGTTGACTTCGTAGACACCATCTTTACCGGGCTTACTGAAGCTGTTGGCGTCATGGTTGCAGGCCGTGATACATTTGCCGCAGTGGGTGCACTTGTCTGCGTCCCAGAGCAGACCGCCTTCCAGGCTGTGAATCTCATGGCGGGAGCGGTCCGTGACACAACCCATGGCGATGTTTTTGCAGGCGCCGCCATAGCCGCAGGCACCATGCCCTTTGACATGCGAAAAATTGATCAGCATGTCCGCGTCATGGATCAGGCCGGCGATGTCCACATGGCTGAAGGTATGGTAGTCAACTTTTTTTGTATAATAATATTTCCCCAGATGGCCACAGGCCTCCAGGATCGGGCAGCCCAGGTTGCTGTCGGTATAGCCGCGCTGTTCCGGGTGGCGGCCGGCCACATAGTGGTCCGTGATAAAGCACTGGCCACCGCTTTGCTTGATGAAATCAACCAGCTTGCGCACAAAAACCGGCGGTATGGTTGAATAAGAGACGCCGGAGCCGACATGCATTTTGATGGCGACCTGCTTGCCTTTGACTTTTTCCGCCAGGCCACTGCGTTTGAGCAGCCTGCTGAATTTTTCCGGAAGGGTCTGCGCAGCCTCATAACGGGCATAGGCCATAGACGCGAAAAGAATATCTGCTGTCATAAGGGTTCCTTGCCTCACTTGTTTCCATAATTTCTCCACATGGCGCCGGAGCAGCATGTAGATTTTTTTATTCTAGCACAGTACGGACGATGTCTCCAGACTGTCCGGAGGCCGCTGTTTTTTTCCATCTGCCTCCAGAAGGCAGCCGCCGGCTGCCAGCCGGATGGTGCGGTTCTCCAGCTGTACCGTTTTTTCTTCTGCTGCACGGTTGAGAGCCGCCAGAACATGGTGCGGTCCTGTGTCTGGCTGTGGCTCAGCTTCTCCGACAAGAAAACGTTCCAGCACAAGGCAATCGTCTTCTGCATAAAGAACTCGGACACTACCGATGCGCAGAACCGTCCAGTCACGACGCAGACAGCCAAGCCAGCCAAACCACTGCTGCAGGAGTTTGTTTTCCCGTCCCCAGGGAAAGGTGCGGCGGTTGAAGGGATCACGGTAGCCCTCCATGGCCGTTTCATCACCATAATAAACAACCGGGCAGCCGGGGTAGATCATCTGGAAAAACACAGCGAGGCGCAGACGGGTTTCACCTGCCTGCCGCTGATCTGCCGTCAGGACGAGTTGGGCTTGTGCTTCCCGGCTGCCGGGATCCGGAGGTCCGGCCAGTGCAGTCATAGCCCGCATGATGTCATGGCTGCTGATCAGGTTGAATGAAGCCGACCAGGCAGGCGGCGGATAATGCTCCCTTAGCGTTTCCAGCTGGAGGTGCAAATGCTGCGCCGGAAAGTGTCCGGCCAGCCAGCCGATCAAAGCCTGCTGAAAAGGATAACCCATCACATGGTCATGTGTCCGTCCCAGCAGGAAATCACGGTAGCTGCCATAGCTGATTTTGTTGCTGGCATCTTCCCAGACTTCTCCCAGGAGGACGGCATCTGCTTTTTCCGCTCGGGTGGCCAGTCTCAGTTCCCGGAGAAAGGCGTCAGGAAGCTCATCAGAAACATCCAGCCGCCAGCCTGCCGCGCCCAAACGCATCCAGTGGCGGATCACGCCATTTTTCCCGGTGATGGTGTCCCGGAAAGTCAGGTCATGCTCATTAACACTGGGAAGATCAGGAAAACCCCACCAGGCATCATAAAAAAGCTGATCGCCCCGGCGGTGGAACACATACCAGCTGGCATAGGGTGAGGGGGTGCCCTCGGTTGCTTCCTGCCAGGCTCCTGAACCGGGGTAGCGTCCCAATTTGTTGAAATAGCGGCTGTCCGCGCCGGTATGGCTGAATACCCCGTCCAGCAGAACCCGTATGCCACGCTCCTGCGCTTCGGCGCAAAGAGCAATGAAATCTTCTGTTGTCCCCAGAAGCGGATCGACCTGCCCATAGTCGCCTGTGTCATAACGGTGGTTGGATCGGGCCTTGAAGATCGGGTTCAGATACAGCACCGTAACGCCCAGCGCGGCCAGGTAGTCCAGTTTTTCCCGGATACCGTTCAGCGAACCGCCAAAAAAGTCACAAGCGATGTAGCCGGTTTCCGGTTTGCCGACAATATCCACATCTTCATCCCAATCCTCATGGAAGATCCGCTCTGCGCTGGCCACAGCCTCAAAACGTTCTGGACTGAACGCGGCATCACGTCTGAAACGGTCCGGGAAGATCTGGTAGATCACCGCTCCTGTCAGCCACGTGGGCACGGTATACGCCTGATCGTAAACAGTAACCTGCCAGGCCAGCGGGCTGTGGGCTTCACCCGGAAGCCAGCGCGGCTTGGTTTTGGCTAGTTGGCCGCCGCCCTGCAGGTCTTCCCTGTCACGGGTCAGATAGACTTTTCCCTGCCCTGTCTCTATCTCGAACCAATAGAAATAGAGGCAGGGTTCCAGCGGCATGCGTAAGGAAACCGCATAGTCCGATCCGGCGGCTGTTCGGACATCATCAGGCATCAGGCGGCAGCGGCTGGTCTCAAAGGCATAGAGCCCATGGGCATACGCGAGGTATACGCCAAGGACGGTTTCGCCTTCCGTCTTCAGTTGAACGGCAAAACGCACTTCTGTACCGGTCGGAACAGCACCATAGGGATGCCTGAAACGGCTGATCCTGCTCTGATGTTTCAGGTACACGGCTGCTCTTCGGCTTGTTCCGCAGCCAGCAGTTCATAAAGGCGTCCGTAACGGGTGGCAGACCGGTTCCAGGAGAAATCCTCCTGCATCGCCTGGCGCACCAGCGCCTGCCAGGCTTCTGGCATATGACGCAAAATATCACAGGCATACCGGGTGATGAACAGCAGTTCATGAGCGTTGACGTTGCTGAATGAAAAGCCGTTGCCGGATCCTGTGTACTGGTTGTAGGGCTGGACGGTGTCTTTCAAGCCGCCCGTTTCCCGCACAACAGGAATGGTGCCATATCGCATGGCGATCATCTGGGACAAGCCGCATGGTTCGAAAAGCGAGGGCATCAGGAAGAGGTCGGCACCGGCATAAAAGCGGCGAGCCAATGCGTCATCAAAGGTCAGGGAGACAGCCATGATCTCCGGATTGCGTTTGGCAGTCTCGCGCAAAGCCTGTTCATACTGCACCTCTCCGGTACCGAGAATGGCCAGCTGCAGCGATCCGTCGAGCAGTTCCTCCAGCACATGCAGCAGCAGGTCCAGCCCTTTTTGCTCGACCAGGCGGGTCACCATGACCACCAGCGGCAGCGATGCTTGCTGCCGCAGACCCAGTTCAGCCTGCAGCGCCGCTTTGCAGGCCGCTTTGCCTTCTTTCCAGTTTTCATTGGTATAGCGGCATGCTATGTCGGGATCAGTCGCGGGATTATAATTTTTCGTATCGATCCCGTTGATCAAGCCGGTCAGCTTGTGCGCCTGGCGGTTGAGCAGGTCGTGCAGCCCTTCTCCGTAATATTCCTGTCTGATCTCCGCCGCGTAGGTCGGTGATACAGTCGTGACCTGGTCGGCATAGACAATGCCGGCTTTCATGAAGTTCGGCACACCGTCACGAAGCACCCCGTCTTCAGTCAAAAACCGTTCCGGTAAATCCATCAGGTCGGCGATGCGCTCCTTGCCATGAATGCCCTGGTATTTGAGGTTATGAATCGTGAAAATGGTGCGCAGCTGCCGCAGCCGGCTGTATGGATGATAATGGGCCTGCAGCAGACAGGGAATCATGCCGGTCTGCCAGTCATGCAGATGCAGGATGTCCGGCATGAAGTCAAGCGGTTTTTCCAGGCTGTCCAGAACGGCCCTCTGGAAAAAACTGAACCGCTCGATGTCAAAAGAATAATCCAGATAAATCTGATCATGGTTAAAGTAGTATTCATTGTCGATAAAATAGATGATCTGACCGTCCAGATCCATTTTCAGAACACCGCAGTAGAGTGTCCGCCAGCCCATGCGGATCATGTGCCAGCCGAGAAACTGCAGATCACTGCCGTAGCGCGCGCTGATTGGTTTGTACAGCGGCATGATAATCCGTACATCATAGCCTTGCCGGCGCAAGACCGGCGGCAGCGCGCCGACCACATCTCCCAGGCCGCCTGTCCGGGCCAGCGGCGAGACTTCTGATGAAACAAACAGGATTTTCTTTACAGTCAAACAATCGCCCCCTTGCCAATAACAACCGGAAATTCCTTCTGTCCTACCAGCTTGATTCCCGGTCTGATCACGCAATTTTTGTCCAGGATGACGTGATCGAGTTCAACGCCTTCAGAAATGTAGGCGTCCTGCATGATGATGCTGTTGCGCACGGTCGCGTGGTCTGACAAAGTCACACCGCGAAAGAGCATGCTGTCCGACAAAGAACCATTGATCAGGCAGCCGTCAGAAATAAAACTATTGTTGACCTGGTTGTGCGGACCGTAGAGGGTAGGCGCTTCGTCCTTAACTTTGGTATAAACCGGCAGTCCGGACCAAAAAAGGTCACGGCGTGTCTTTTCCTCAAGCAGCCGCATCGTACTTTGGAAATAGGTTGGCACGCTGTTGACCCGCAGCAGAATCCCTTTATATTCCACGCCATTCAGCCGCAGGTCATTGTGGTGCCTGAGCAGATTCTCCAGTGAAAAATCATGGTCGCCGCGTGCCACATCGTCACTGATCAAATCAATCAGCAGTTCTCTCTCCAGCACCACGACACCCATGGAACAACGGCTGGAAACCGGCTTGCCCGGGTTGAAGAGGACATCCTTGACCTGTCCTTTGCGATCCATGCCCAGGATGACACCCGGCGAACCATATTTCATACCGTCCCGGTTGTAAAGCACGCTCATATCTGCGCCGCTTTGTACATGTCGGTCAACGAAGTCATTGAGCGTCGCGTTAAAAATAGTGTCGCTGCCAGCCAGGATGACATAGCGCTGCCGGTTGATGCGGAAAAAATCCAGAAGACCGGAAAGGTCATCTGCTTCACCGTTCTTTTCCTGGTTGAAGGAATTGATATAGGGCGGCAGCAGGTTCAGGCCCTGTTTCTTGCGGTCCAGATCCCAGGAGCTGCCTGTGCCCAGATGATCCATCAGTGATTTATATTTGTGCATGGCGATGACACCGATGCTGACAATACCGGAATTGACCATGTTGGAGAGCATGAAATCAATGATACGGTAGCGGCCGGCGAAGGGTATGGCGGCCAGTGCCCTGGGGCGGGACAGCTCACCCAGTTGAATACGCTTGTGATCGGCCAGTATCAGGCCCATGGCGTTAATAAACATCGTGCAGTCCCTCCTCAGACACGGAAATGTGTTTCAATGATTTCATCCGGCTCCTGATATTCAACCATGCTGTTGCCCGGTACCCGGGCACCATCCCGTATCTTCAGTCCTCGCTCGAAAACCGTAATGCCCCCCTGGCAGTAGCGCGGGCTGCTGTAGCGGCTTGTGCCGTCGACATCCGCACCGGCATCCACATCTTTTCCGATCACAGTGCCGATACCGACAATGCATTTGTTAAGCCGGGCACCGGCGGCGACCGTGACCCCCGGCAGCAGGATGGAATCACGCACTACCGCGCCCCGCTCGACCGTGACACTGTTGAAGAGAACGGAATGCTCTACAGTGCCCGACACGTTGCAACCGTCTGTCATGGCACTGTTCACCACGCGGGCGCTGGACGCGATGTAATGCGCGGGTTTGACCGGGTTGCGGCTGTAGACACGCCAGTTGCGATCCCTCAGGTCTATTTCCTCCGGCCGGTCGAGGATGTCCATATTGGCTTCCCAGTAGCTGCTGATGGTTCCCACATCTTTCCAGTAGCCCTGGAAGCGGTACGCCATCAGGCGCATGTCGACTGAGAGCATTTTGGGAATAATGTTTTTACCGAAATCGTGATCAGAAAGCGGATCTTCCTCGTCACAAGCCAGCTCAGCCCGCAAGGTCTGCCAGTTGAAGATGTAGACCCCCATGGAAGCCAGGTTGCTGCGCGGTTTTTCCGGTTTTTCCTCAAACTCGGTGATTCTGCCCTGCTTGTCTGTGTTCATGATGCCAAAACGGGACGCTTCTTCCCAGGGCACCTCGAAAACGGCGATGGTCACTTCCGCCTGCTCCTTGATATGAGCCTGCAGCATGCGTGCGTAATCCATTTTATAGATGTGGTCGCCAGACAAGATCAGGACATAGCGCGGATCCCAGTCTTCTATGAACTCAATGTTCTGGTAGATGGCGTTGGCGGTGCCTTTGTACCAGTCGCTGCGGTCGCTGCTCTGATAGGGGGGGAGAATATAGGTGCCGCCTTTGTTGCGGTCCAGATCCCAGGGATGCCCGTTGCCGACGTATGTATTCAAGGCAAGCGGCTGGTACTGGGTCAGGCCCCCGACCGTTTCGATCCCGGAATTGGCACAGTTGCTCAAGGCAAAGTCAATGATCCGGTAACGGCTGCCATACGGTACAGCCGGTTTGGCAAGGTGTTTGGTCATCACACCCAGCCGCGATCCCTGGCCACCTGCCAGGATCAGAGCCACAATCTCAGTTCGCGCCATAGCTTTTCCTCCCGTGCATGTCACGTTTTTTTTCGTATTCAGCCGTTGTCAGGCGGCATAAAATCAGGCCACAAAGAGGTGGTATATCCAAGAGAAGCTGGTCCGGTCCGTTCTGCCAGCCTTCGACCGGTTGGCTCTTCTGTAGGTTGATGTCCTGAAGGCGGACGGTTTCGAAGAGGCTGCTGCCCGCAGGATAACCGCTACCGCCGAAACGGGGTTCGGCGCTGTTGAGCAGAAGCTCATAACAGCCGGCCGCGGGCACCGTCAGGGTGTAGGCAGGCAGCGGCGCCGGGGTCATGTTGAGGATGACAATCAGCATCTGCCCGTCTGTACGTCCACGTCGGTAGCTGTATAGCGAATTGGCCGCGTCGTCAGCGTTCAGCCAGGCAAAGCCGTCCCAACTGTCATCATCAGCCCAGAGGCCTGGCCGGTCCAGATACAGGTGGTTGAGTTCGCGCACAAATCCCTGCAGACTTCGGTGGCTTTCGTATGCCAGCAAAAACCATTCCAGCTGCTCATAATAGCGCCATTCGAGAAACTGGCCGAACTCACCACCCATGAACTGCAGCTTGCCTCCCGGGTGGGTCATCTGGTAGGTAAACAACACCCGCAGGCAGGCAAAACGCTGCCAGTAATCGCCTGGCATGCGGTCGATCAGGCTTTTTTTCCCGTGAACCACCTCATCGTGCGATAATGGCAGGACAAAATGTTCAGAAAAAGCGTAAGTGAGCGAAAAGGTCAACTGATTGTGGTGCCAGCGGCGATAGGTGTAGTCGCGGCTCATATAATCCAGTGTATCGTGCATCCAGCCCATATTCCATTTATGGGTAAAGCCGAGCCCGTCCTGGGCGACCGGTCTGGTCACCCCGGGCCAGGGGGTCGCTTCTTCTGCGATCATCAGGACATGTGGTTTTTTCTTGCGGATCAGGCCGTTCAGCTCCTGCAGCAGTCTGATGGCCTCCAGGTTCGCTACTCCGCCATGCTGATTGGGCAGATAGTCGCTGCGGCCGAAATTCAAGAAGAGCATGCAGGAGACCGCGTCAATTCGCAGGCCATCGATGTGGAATTCGTCCAGCCAGAACCAGGCGTTGGAGATGAGAAAAGAACGCACTTCCAGTTTGCTGAAGTCAAAAACATAAGTGCCCCACTGCTGCTGTTCGCCCAGACGCGTATCAGCGTGTTCGTACAAGGGGGTGCCATCGAAACGGGCCAGGCCGAATGCGTCACGCGGGAAATGAGCCGGCACCCAATCCAGAATCACCCGGATCCCCTGTTGATGCAGGCAGTCGACCAGGTATTTGAAATCAGCGGGTGTGCCGTGGCGGCTGGTGACACTGTAGTAGCCGGTTACCTGGTAGCCCCAGGATTCATCCAGCGGGTGCTCCATGACGGGCAGCAGCTCAACAGCGTTATAGCCCATACCGGCAGCATAGTCAGCCAGCTCACGGCCCAGGTCGCGATAGTTGACAAAAGACCCGTCGGCATGACGTTTCCAGGAGCCAAGATGCACTTCGTAAATGTTAAGCGGGGCAGCAGCAAGCGCGTCCGGCCGGCTGGCCATCCAGACATGATCCTGCCATGTATAATCGGCTGGATCATAAAGTATTGACGCGTTGGCCGGTCGTGTTTCACTATGGCGCGCGTAAGGGTCCGCCTTCAGTGTAACAAGGCCTTGCTTATCTGCAACGGCATATTTGTATCGGTCATGGCAGGCTGCGTTTTGGCTGAATCCGGTCCAGATACCGGTCTTGCCCAAGCGTTGCAGCGGTGTCGCCAAAGGATCCCAGTCATTAAATGACCCCACTACGGAAACAGACTGGGCAGACGGCGCCCAGACAGCAAAATGGAACCCAGTTTGCCCCGCCGGATCGGCTGCCGGTCTGGAACCAAGAAGATGATAACTCATGTAGTCCTGTCCCTGGTTGAACAGATAGGCCTGGTTCATTCTGCTACCCCTGTCCGCATGACCTGGCGGCAGGCCTGCTTAATGGCCACAGCTGGTTCACGCACCTTCATTATACCGTATTTATGTGGCCAGACAAAGACAAAGAGCAGGCGATGCTGCTCTTTGTCAACAGTGTCGTCCAGATGCAGCAAACATCAAGTTGGAGCGGCAAAGGCCTTCCCCTGCTCAAACAGCGCCATTTCCTGCGGAATGAGATGATGATGACGCTGCGGCAACGCGTCATACAACGCCTTTTCAAAAGCATCGCGGCCAAAGCAGCCCGTCGCACCTGAGAGACAGCCCAACAGGATGATGGTGGCAAAGGTCATATTACCTGCTTCCGAGGCCAACCTGGAAGCTTCAATCGGTATAAAACGAATATCCTGACGTTCCGGAACGGCATGAACCAGTGAGCAGTCTGCCAGAATCAGGCCGCCCGGCCGGACCATCTTCTCGAATTTAGCCAGAGACGGGCCGTTCAGCGCCACAAGGACATCCAGCTCATTCAGGATCGGGGACCCGATCGGATGGTCGGAAATGATGACGCTGCAGTTGGCTGTACCGCCGCGCATTTCCGGGCCATATGAAGGCAGCCATGAGACTTCGCGGCCTTCCAGCAGCGCAGCTGTGGCGACAAATTTTCCAGCGGACAAAATGCCCTGTCCGCCAAAACCTGCCAGGAGAACAGCATATTCCATCAGATCTTCACCTCGATTTCCCCACCGCGGTAGACGCCTAGCGGATACTGCCTGATCATGGCATCATCCACCCATTTCAAGGCTGACACCGGATCCTGACCCCAGTTGGTCGGGCAAGTCGACAACAGTTCAACCATGGCAAAGCCCAGGCCAGCCTGCTGAACCTGAAAAGCCTTGCGGATCGCTTTCTTAGCCTGGTTGATATTTTTCACGCTGTTGACGGCCACTCGCTCAATGTAGACAGCGCCCTGCAGTGTCGCCAGCATTTCGCTGACGTTAATCGGATAACCCTGTGTTTCAGCGTTACGGCCGAAAGGTGATGTCGTTGTTTTCTGCCCGATCAGCGTTGTCGGAGCCATCTGTCCTGATGTCATGCCATAGACAGCATTGTTGACAAAAAAGGCGCAGATCTTCTCACCGCGGGCGGCCGCATGGACAATTTCCGCTGTCCCGATGGCTGCAAGATCGCCATCACCCTGATAGGTGAAAACCACCTGATCCGGATGGACACGCTTAATGCCCGTCGCTACGGCCGGAGCGCGACCGTGGGCAGCCTGAACCATGTCGCAGGCGAAATATTCGTAATTATTATAGGTGCAGCCAACCGGTGAAACACCAATAGCCTTTTCCAGCAGTTCCAGCTCGCAGAGCACCTCAGCAATCAGCCGGTGAATGATGCCGTGGGTACAGCCTGGACAATAATGAAACGGCTTGTCCGTCAGCCCCTCAGTCCTGGCAAATACTTTCTTTTCCATTTTGTCAGCTCCTCACGATCGACCGGATCTTGTCCAGGATCTCTTTCTGCGTCGGCATGTTGCCGCCCGTGCGGCCATGGAAATGGACCGGCCGGGCGCCCTGCACAGCCAGACGGACATCTTCGACCATCTGACCGTTGTTCAGCTCAACATCCAGAAAAGCCTGAACTGAAGGCTGAGCGGCTGCCGCGGCAACAGCTTCCGTCGGGAACGGCCACAGGGTGATGGGCCTGATGAGGCCTACCTTGATGCCTTCTTCTTCCGCCTGCCTGATCACATTGCGGCAGATGCGGCTGCAGGTGCCGAACGCAGTCATGATCAGCTCCGCGCCGTCACAGTTCAGCATCTCCACACGCGTTTCGCGTTCGCTGATCACCTGGTACTTGGCCAGCAGCTTGTTGTTGAGCGCCTCGAGATCATCCGCCTCGATATAGATGGACTGGATGGTGTTGTGCGGCCGATTTCCGCCAGTGCCGGTCACCGCCCATGATTTATCGACTTTGTCGACAGGCTCTTCATCTCGGAATGCGACCGGTTCCATCATCTGGCCCAGGGTTCCGTCCCCCAGAACCATGGTGAGGACCCGATAGCGGTCGGCAATGTTGAAGGCCTCAACCGTCATCTCGTATAACTCCTGGACACTGGCCGGTGCCAGAACGACATTGCGGTAGTCGCCGTGACCGCCGCCCTTGGTGGCCTGAAAATAATCACCCTGGGCTGGCAAAATGCCCCCCAGACCCGGTCCGGCACGCACGATATTAACCACAACGGCAGGCAGCTCAGCACCGGCAATATAGGAGAACCCTTCCTGCTTCAGGCTGATGCCCGGGCTGGAACTGGTGGTCATGACGCGTGCGCCGGCGGACGCAGCCCCGTAAACCATGTTGATCGCGGCAACTTCACTCTCCGCCTGGACCATGATCCCGCCTGCCTCGACCATGCGGTTGGCCATATAATGCATGATCTCAGTCTGCGGTGTGATGGGATAACCGAAATAGTGCCGGCAGCCCGCACGTACAGCCGCTTCCGCGATCACTTCATTACCTTTCATCAGAACACGTGTGCTCATGACTTCTTCACCTCCCGCCAGACTTCGATCACAGCATCCGGGCAGATGGTCGCGCAGAAAGCGCAGCCGATGCAAGATGCCATATCGCTGACGCCTGCAGGATGGAAGCCCCTGCTGTTCAGTTTATCCAGCTGCAGGGCGATAATCTTTTTCGGACAGACCGAAACACAAAGGCCGCAGCCTTTGCAGCGTTCTTCATTAATATTGATTCTTGACATAGAATGCCTCCCGGTTCATGACTTCAGACCATTATAGATAATACCACAGGGAAGGACAAGCACAAAAAGGACCGCTGGCTGGCCTTTTTCAGCGCAGGTAGTGAATGGTGCGCCGCATCTTCAGCAGTGGCAGGCCATCTGGAGTCCGGGTGCCCCAGTCCGGCGGCACCACATCCGCCATAGCCGCGGCGAAGGCCACCGGAACACCCAGCTGCGCCGCTGCCGCCTTGACAATAACCGAGCTCTCCGTGAGCAGGCCGGCATCAGAGTCTTCCAGCAGATTGGCGTTGTGCACCAGGGCGGTCGGCGCCAGCCCGGCTGCCCGGGTCAGGATTTCCGCCTGCTGTACGATCTGGCTGCTGGTCTGGCTGAATGGACGATAGGGGTTGACCACCATGTAGACGGCCACATCGTCCACAATGTCCAGCAGGCGTTGTTTCAGTGTCGCCACGATTCGCGCGCCCAGATCCTCACCACCGATGTCCAGCACAGCATGGCGGCCGGGGTCATCGAATACACTGTAGGCTTCTGCCGGCACAGCCGGCACATCCACGTTGGTGCCCGCAAAGACCGGAGCAACGAGCCGGATGCCTGCTTCTTCCAGCACGCGGCGCGTGTCTGCGGAACGGAAAAACGGATTGATGATATCAAGGTCGCACAAAGTGACTCTATAATCGTTACGCCGCAGCCAAAGGGTGAAGTTGACACTGATCTCTGACTTGCCGCTGCCATAAGGTCCAATAAAAAGGGATACCCGTTTAACTTGTCCGGCCTGAAGGCCGCCAACTGATCCTGACATGATGCAGATCCTCTTGTTTTTTGCCTATTGCCCTCAAATGACACACCCTTACAAGATCTCACCATAGCAAGCTGCCGAATTTTTCGCAAGCTGATTGCGCAGAGACAATTCTTCAGTTAAACTATAAGAGGTAAATTTTGCCTTCCGGCAAATCAGACAGCTGTCTTGCCACGATAAACGCGGTCTGTTTGGCGGTAATCGGGCTTTTGGAGGTAAGCATGTTCATCATCGCAAGCAACGTCCCCTGGCTGGAAAACTATGCCACCCTGGCGGAAAAACTCTATATCGGCGTCACCATGATGCTGCTGGGCGTCACGATTGTTTTTGCTGTCTTGGTTGTGATCAGCCTTTTTGTCAGTCTGCTTTCACTGCTGATCAATACCGGTGGAAAAAGCAGTTACGGCAGGAAGGCCGGCAAAGCAGGAGAATCAGCGGCAAAACCAGCCGCAGTGACTGTCCCCGCTGCAGCAGCTGCCAGTTCCGCGGACGCACCGGCCGATGACCAGGCTATTATAGCCGTGATCACAGCCGCTGTGGCAGCCTGCCTGGCCGAAACCACCCCACGATCTTCTGCCGGTTTCACCATTCGCCGCGTAAGACGCGTCTGAGACGGAGGTAGCTGTTTTGGAAACAACCATGACGATCATTAGTTCATTTGGCGATACCCTGGCCAATCTCTGGAAAAACTCCGGATTCAACAACATGGACCTGGGCTCGCTGGGCATGTTGCTCATCGCCTTCGTCCTTCTCTATCTGGCCATCGTCAAGAAATTCGAGCCGCTCCTGCTGCTGCCCATAGCCTTTGGCATGATGTTGACCAATCTGCCCATGGGCGGTATTTTCCATATGTCGTTTTTCGATCCCGACTACATTGCCTCGCTGGGCTACGAAAAGGGAACCCTCATTGCCATCAATGAAGTGTTCAGCAAAGGCGGGCTTCTGGATTTCCTCTATCTGGGCATCAAGCTGGGCATTTATCCGCCGCTGATCTTCCTGGGCATCGGGGCAATGACCGACTTCGGTCCCCTGCTGGCCAATCCTCGTTCACTGTTATTGGGTGCGGCGGCACAATTTGGCATTTTCATTGCCTTTTTCCTGGCGCTTTTCCTGGGCTTCTCGCCTCAGCAGGCCGGTGCGATCGGCATTATCGGCGGTGCCGACGGCCCGACCGCGATTTTCACAGCCAAGACCCTGGCGCCTGAACTGCTGGGCGCGATCGCCGTAGCTGCCTATTCCTACATGGCACTGGTCCCGGTGATCCAGCCGCCGATCATGCGCCTGTTGACCACGAAGCGTGAACGTGGCACCGTCATGGCCCAGCTCAGGCCTGTTTCCCGGACTGAGAAGATCATATTCCCGATCGCTGTCACCGTGCTGGTTGCCCTGATCATCCCGGATGCCCTGACCCTGGTCGGCATGCTCATGCTGGGCAACTTGCTCAAGGAAAGCGGTGTCTGCGAACGTTTGGTCAAGACAGCCGCCAATGAACTGATGAATATTGTCACCATTTTCCTCGGCATCACGGTTGGTGCCACGGCAACCGCTGAATATTTCCTGAACAGCCGGACACTCCTGATCATGGGGCTGGGCATCGTCGCCTTCATCTTCGGCACGGCTGCCGGTGTCCTGATCGGCAAGCTGATGTATGTGCTGAGCAAGGGCAAAGTCAATCCGCTTATCGGTGCTGCCGGTGTTTCGGCCGTTCCCATGGCCGCGCGTGTCGCCCAAAAGGAAGGACAAAGGGCGAAGCCTTCCAACTTCCTGCTGATGCATGCCATGGGACCCAACGTCGCCGGTGTTATCGGTTCCGCGATCGCAGCAGGCATCCTGCTGATGCTGCTGGGCTGAGAAAGCCTGAAGCAAAGAAGCGTCAGCGTTATATCAGGGGATGGACATCAGTCCATCCCCTGTCCGATTATCGGACCTGATTGACGTTGATAAACGAAAAAAGGTAAACAAGATGAAACATGTCATCATTCTGGGTGATGGAATGGCCGACCTGCCTGTTGCTCAGCTGCAGCAGCGGACACCTCTGGCTGTCGCCGATAAACCGAATATGGACCGCATCGCCACTGAAGGACATGCCGGAATGGTCCGTACGGTTCCGCCGGGCATGGACGCCGGTAGCGATACCGCCAATATGGCCGTTATGGGTTATGACCCGGCCTGTTACTATACCGGTCGATCACCCCTGGAGGCCATCGGTATGGCTGTAAAGATGGCTGCCGGCGATGTATCGTTCCGTTGCAACATGGTCACCCTGTCGGACGAAACCGTCGCGCCTGCAGTACAGCGTGAAGAAAGCCGTTTCGCTGCCCGCTGCATGCTGGATTATTCTGCGGATGAAATCGGCAGCGATGAGGCAGCGCGTCTGATCGATACAGTCAACGGACATTTCGCAGCCGCCGATCTGCGCTTCTATCCAGGTAAAAGCTACCGCCACTGCCTCATCTGGCAGCAGGGCGAAACAGCGATGACCCTGACGCCGCCGCATGATATCCTCACGCGGGTCATAGGCCCCTACCTCCCGTCTGGAACCGGAGCAGAACGCATTCTATCCATCATGCTGGCATCTGCCCGTTTTTTGCCGCAGCACCCAGTCAACCAGGCACGGCTTCAGCGAAACCTGCGCCCGGCCAACGCGCTCTGGATCTGGGGTCAGGGCACACGCCCCCAGCTGCCTGACCTGTCCGGGCTTTATCATCTGCGCGGCTCTGTGATCTCCGCCGTCGACCTGGTGCGCGGCATCGGCATCTGCGCCGGCCTCAAAGTCGTCGATGTGCCGGGGGCCACCGGCAACATCCACACCAACTTCACGGGAAAAGCCCAGGCGGCCATCGCGGAGCTGGCTCGCGGCCAGAACTATGTCTATTTGCATATTGAGGCACCGGATGAATGTGGCCACCGGGCGGAAGTGGAGAATAAAGTGCGTGCCATTGAGCTGATTGATGAAAAAATCATCGGGCCTGTCTGGTCATATCTGGAAGCACAGCGTCTGGCGACCGGTGAAGATTACCGCCTGCTCGTTCTGCCGGACCATCCCACGCCTCTATCCTTGCGTACACACACTGGAGACCCGGTGCCTTTTGCCTGTTACAGCAGCGACGGCAGGGATCATTGCCCGGCAGCGGCCTATGATGAGATCAATTGTGCCCGGACCGGCTACCTCCTCGAGACAGGTCATGAACTGTTGCCGCGCATGATCGAAACAGGCTTTGGCGCCTGAAATCAAAAACGCGGCCTGACGGCCGCGTTTTTGCGTTTTTCGTTTTGCACGACCGGTTTATCGGCAGTGGTTCATAGCTGTTGCCGCGGGGCTGTCCAGCAGGATCGTGACGTTGGCATGAAGCTGCAGGACTGAGGCAGGGCAGCTCGGACTGACAGGCTCGCAGATCATGCTGCGTACTGCCCGGGCTTTCTCGGTTCCGGTCACCAGCATAACAATGCTTCTGGCCTGCATGATGGTGCCTACGCCCATGCTTAGAGCCTGGCGCGGCACATCGGCGCTGCTGGCGAAAAAGCGGGCGTTGGCTTCAATGGTGTCTTCTGTAAGGTCGACAACATGGGTTATGGGCGAGAACGCGTCTGCCGGCTCATTAAAGCCAATATGGCCGTTGCGGCCAATCCCCAGCAGCTGCAGGTCGATGCCGCCTTGCTCGCGGATGGCCCGCTCATAGCTCATGCAGGCCTCTGTGGGGTCCGCAGCCATGCCGTCTGGTATATGAATGGATTCCGGCGCGATGTTGACCTTGTTGAAAAGGTGCTTCATCATAAAGTACTTGAAACTCTGATCATGATCACCGGGCAGTCCAAGGTACTCATCAAGATTGAACGTGGTTACACGGCTCCAGTCCAGAACGCCTGCATTGGTCAGGCGGACCAGCTCCTGGTAGGCCGGCACCGGCGTGCCTCCTGTAGCCAGGCCAATTACTGCTGCTGGTTTGGACAGGATCTGTGCTGCGATCATACAGGCTGCTGCCTGTGCTGCCTGCCGGTCGTTTTCAAAGACACGAATGTTCATGGGATGCCTCCTCTTTGCTTATGCAAAATTATTTTGTCCACCAGATATTGTAGCACGATCCTGGTGTTTTGTCAGGTCATTTGAGTTCAGCGATCGTCACACCGCTGTCACCTTCGCCATACGCGCCAAGCCGGTAGCTGCCGACCCGCGGGTCGCGCCTCAGCACCTGCTGAACGACGCTGCGCAAAGCACCTGTCCCCTTGCCATGAACAATTCGGACGTTGTGGATACCAGCCAATACAGCGTCATCAAGGAACTTGTCAAGACTGGCTGTTGCTTCTTCAACGGTCTGTCCCAGCAGCAGTATTTCCGATTGCATGGACAGGTGCCGCTCCATGCTGATGCTGCCAGAGCTGAGTCCGCTGCCTCGCCTGCTGCCACGCCTGCTTCTAGCGGCGCTTTGGGTGTTTTCGGCTTCGCCAATGGTATGGCGCAGGGCATCCTGCGGCACAGAGACTTTCATTGCTCCGTTTTGCAGGAGATAATAACCACGGCTGTCCGGCCCGTCGACCAGCTTGCCGGTCAACCCCAGCGCAGGTGCTGCATAGGTCTGACCCATTTTCAGATCTGCAGGAATCAGTTTATGTCCGCCGGCCGCCAGAGCTGTCCGGCCAATGTCACGGTCAACCTCTTTGAGACCCGCACGGATTTCCCGGCGCACCTGCGTCGCCAGGCGATGGCTTTCCGCCAGGTCGGCTTCTTTTACTTTTCCCCGTATATCGTCAAGCAGCCGTTCAACGTCCTGAAGGGCTTCGGCATAAACATCGCGGGCTTCCTGGCGGGCTGCCTGGATCATGGCTTTTTTCTGATCATCGAGTATTGCTTTCTGGTCACGCAGCTGAGTTGCAAGTTTTTCCGCTTCTGTGCGCAACGCCAGGGCTTCCTGCCTGGCCTGTTCAGCGTCTGAGCGGTTTTTCTCCATGGAGCGAACAAGATCCTCAAAGCGCAGCCCTTCCTCAGAAAGCAGAGCCCTGGCCTGGCTGATGATATCCTCGTCAAGGCCAAGGCGGCTGGAAATGGCAAAAGCGTTGCTTACGCCCGGAACGCCGATCAACAGGCGATAGGTCGGCTGCAGGGTATCCGTATCAAATTCACAACAGGCGTTTTCCACATCAGCTGTTTGCAGCGCGTAGCCCTTAAGTTCTTTGTAGTGGGTGGTGGCCACAGTAAGGCAGCCGCGACGGCGCAGATGGTCCAGGATGGCGATGGCCAGAGCGGCCCCTTCCGACGGGTCTGTCCCTGAGCCAAGTTCATCGGTCAGCACCAGGGTGCCCGGCCCGGCCTGTTGGCTGATTTGCACCAGATGATGCATGTGCGACGAAAAAGTGCTCAGATCCTGCTCGATACTTTGTTCATCACCAATATCAGCCAGCACCTGCTGGAAAAAAGAAACTTCAGAACCATCGCGGGCTGGTATCTGCAGGCCAGCCATAGCCATCAGGCACAGCAGCCCGCATGTTTTGAGCGCCACTGTTTTGCCGCCGGTGTTGGGTCCGGTGATCACCAGTGTCCTGAAGCGAATACCCAGTTCAAAATAAATCGGCACAACACGGTCGCGCGGGATCAGGGGATGGCGGGCGTCCAGCAGGCGTATGCGGCCTTCATGGTTGAGTCTGGGCCGCATGGCTTTCATCTCAACAGCCAGACGGCCGCGAGCCATGATGCTGTCGACACGTGCCGACAGTTCAAGATCCACCAGCAACAAGTCCGCCAGAGCTGCCACCTGTCCGGACAACGCCAGCAGGATCCGGTCGATTTCTTCACGTTCCAGTCCCATCAGCTCTCGAATTTTATTGTTCAGCGCTACAACCGGCAGCGGCTCGACAAACAGGGTGGCACCACTGGAAGAGGTATCATGCACCAGTCCGGGGATCTCTCCTCGGTTTGTCGCCTTGACCGGCACGACATAACGGTCGCCGCGCAGGGTCACCAGCTGCTCCTGCAAGGCACGGGCATGGCTGCGCACGATACGATCGAGACTTTCTTTAACTTCGTTCTGTGCCATGCGGATGCGGCGGCGCAGGCTCATCAGTTGAGGGCTGGCCTGATCGTGCAATGCATCTTCACCTGCGATGGCTTCGTCAATCCGCGAGGCAAGGCCTGTCGCCGGTTCCATCTGGCTGATCAGCTGTTCCAGCACCCGTAGCGGCGGCGCGTCCTGGGGCAGGTGCTGCCGCAGCCGGTCAACGGCCCGCAGCAGGGCGCTGATGTGCAAAAGCTCAGGGCAGGTCAGCCGCGCGTCGCTTACTGCCCGGGTTACAGCCGGGCGGATATCGCTGATACCGCCAAGGGGAAGCAACCCTTTCTCAAGGATCACCTTAACGGCGTCGTCGGTTTCTTCCTGGCGCCGCTCGACTGCAGCCAGGTCATCTGCCGGTGCTAGCGCAGCACAAAGGCGGCGTCCGGGTTCACTTTGAGCCAGAGCAGCCAGCTGATGGATGATCTTATCGAATTCCAGTGTCTTCAGGGATCGTTGTTCCATGATCTTGTTAAAACTCATTTCCTCCCGTCAGGTCTCTTTGTTGATTTTTCTTGCGTAGACGGAGAAAATTGGCTCCATAACAGACATAAGCAAAAAGCGAAACAAAAACCGGCGGGATAAAGATAAAATGGGAGAGCCAAATATGCTCTCTGGGCAATATAAACAGGGATGCAAAAGCCAGGACAAAAAGGACGGTGGCCAGTTTGCCGTACCAGCGGGCATGGACAACCACGTCGAAGCGTTTGAGCAAAACCAGGCTGCCGACAATCATGAAAAGCTCTTTGCCGGCCATGACCAGCGGCACCCAGACAGGCAGCTTGCCGATGGCACACATCATAACCGCAGTGGTCAGTTGAAAAAGCTTATCAACCAGCGGGTCGAAAAGTTTGCCGAATTCCGTGATCTGATTGAAACGGCGGGCAATGTAGCCGTCCAGCATATCTGTCAGCCAGATCCCCAAAAAAAGCAGGAAAGCAAGCAGCTGATAGGACTCACCGGCATAAATCAAATAAGCCAGGACGGGGATCGCCAGCAGGCGAATCAAGGTCAGCAGATTGGGGACGGTCATCATGATGCGCGGTTTCATTCTGCTGTCTGCCTCCTTCCCGACTTGCTCCATCACTGCTGATGGCTCCTGATCAGAAGCCCCGCCGCGCAGAAAGGATATGTGCCCTCTCCAGCTGCAGCGGATCAATGGTTTTTTTCATGTCCAGTGCTTCTTCAATATCGATGTCGATGATGTTGCCTGACTTGTAGGCGACCACACGGTTGACCCGGCCGTCGCGCACACACTCGATGGCGTGCAGGCCCATCATGCTGGCCATTGTCCGGTCGCGGTTGGTCGGGCTGCCGCCCCGTTGCAGATGGCCCAGGATGGTGGCACGTGATTCAATTCCAGTGGTTTCCTGTATCTTCGCCGCAATGTCGCTGGCGGAGCCTGCGCCTTCAGCCACCACCACAATGTAGTGGTGTTTGCCGCTGTTGCGGCCTTGCAGCAGAACCTTGACCACATCACCCTGAAAATCCGTAGTGACTTCAGGCACCATGATGACTTCCGCACCCGTGGCGATGCCGACATTGAGTGCCAGGTAGCCGGCTTTTCGGCCCATGACCTCGATCACACTGCAGCGCTCGTGCGACATGGCGGTGTCCCGCAGTTTATCGATAGCCTCCATCGCTGTGTTCATGGCGGTGTCATATCCAATGGTGTAGTCTGAGCAGGCAATGTCATTATCTATGGTACCGGGAATACCGATCACAGGAAATCCCTGACGGCTGAGGTCACGCGCGCCACGGAATGTGCCGTCGCCCCCGATCACCATCACCAGGTCAAGGTTGAAGACACGCGCCATTTCAATGGCTTTCTGTACACCTTCAGGAGTGTTGAAGGTCTGGCTCCGGGCGGTCATGAGAAAGGTGCCGCCTCGCTGGAGGCGCTCTGAGACAGATTGGCCGTTCAGTTCATCAATATCACCGCGCCATAGGCCGTGGTAGCCACGACGGATGCCAAAAATGGAAAAACCGTAGTGAAGGCCGCCACGGACAACAGCCCGCACAGCCGCGTTCATTCCCGGGGCATCACCACCGCTGGTTAAGACGCCGATATTCTTGATGGGCTTGCTGGGTTGGCTCATGATCGCTGCCGCGGCATCAGGCTGTACATGCCGCTTATCCTTTCTCAGTTCCTGTTCACGCCATAGTATTTCTGCTGGCTATTATAACGTTATTCATGCCTGTCGGGCAAGTGTGGGCTGCTCGATAAAAAAGCGATGTTGGCCACGCCATAACGCTCAGCCAGCCTGCGCAGCAAGCGGTCATCCGCCTGCACCGCGCAGACAGGATCAAGATCGATCAACCGCCCTTCCTGTTCCAGATAAATCTGCACCGGCATGGGGCCGTTAAAATACTGCAACATGGCCAGCAGGCGCTTGTAGCCTTCGTCATGTTCCAAGCCTGTGTAACGGATGCAAAGGCGCAGGCAGGCTGCCGGCGCTACCGGGCCATGCTCACGTGGAGGGCTGCTATGGTGCCGGGCCGGCACAGTCTCAGTTTTTTCAGACTGCCTGAGTCCGCCGGCCTCGCGCCGGCTGGCTCCGCCGCGCTGGGAAAAGCCCCGCGGCAGTCGTCTCATCTGTGGCTCCAGAGCTGCTATGGTCTCCGCGATAAGCTTGGGCGCGTCATCCTCCCTGATGCTCAGGCGGCCGCCAATAAGCAGAACCTGTCCTTCCTGCAGCAAACTTTGTGTTTCACTGAGAACGCGCGGGAAAATGATAACCTCAAACAAACCGTACAGATCCTCCATGGTCAAAAAACACATCAGGTCATTGTTGCGGGTTGCTTTGTTCTTGCGGGCCGTGAGCATACCGGCCATGACAACCCGGTCTCCGTCCGATGCCGCGGCCAGAGCCAGGGCGTCATCCGCGTGCTCTTCAGGCCGGGTCAGTTCCGCGCTGTTCAGGCTGGTCAGCAGACTGATGGCCTCCTCATACTCGTCCAGGGGATGGCCGCTGATGTAAAGGCCAAGCATCTCTTTTTCCATAGCCAGCATTTCTCTGTGGCTGAATTCCGGCAGATCAGGATAATCCGGTTCTGCGTCGACAGCCTGATCCAGCGCGCCCATATCAAAAAGAGAAACCTGCCCAGCCATGTTCTGCCGCCGGCTGCTGGCCAAACGGCTGGAAAACGGCTCAATAACAGCGATCAGGCGCGAACGGGGAATGGCTAAACAGTCAAGCGCCGAAGCCCGGATCAGGCTTTCCATCATCTTGCGGTTCAGCGTGCTTTCATCCAGCCGTCGCATCAGATCCCCATAGCTGCTGAACAGACCGTTGGCCTCTCGTTCCGCGATCAGGGTACGGATAGCTGATTCCCCAACATTCTTCACAGCTGCCAGGGCAAAGCGGATACCGCCCTCTTCTGTCGTGAAGCGGGCCTGGCTTTTGTTGATGTCCGGGGGCAGGACAGGTATGTTCATACCGCGGCAGACACGTACATAAGAGGCCGCCTGGCTGAGACTGCCCAGATAGCTGTTCAATATAGCCGCCATGAACTCAACCGGGTAATGCGCCTTCAGCCAGCCGGTCTGGTAAGCAACCACCGCATAGGCAGCGGCATGGCTTTTGTTGAAGGCATAACCGGCAAACGCCATGACTTCATCGAAGATCCTTTCAGCGGTTTCAAGGCTGACGCCCCGTGCCAGCGCTCCTTGCACCACATTCCCTTTTTCATCTTTTCCGCCATGGATAAACAAATTCTTATACTTGGCCAGCTCCGCCGGTTTTTTCTTGGACATGGCCCGGCGGACATTGTCTGACTGTCCCATGGAAAAGCCGGCCAGATCGCGCACGATCTGCATGACCTGTTCCTGATAGACAATACAGCCATAGGTTACGTTTAGGATCGGCTCCAGCAGAGGATGGTCATAGCGTATTTTTTCCGGATCACGCTTGGCGGCTACATAGCGCGGGATTTGCTCCATCGGACCCGGACGGTAAAGGGAGATGCCGGCGATGATGTCTTCCAGAGACTCCGGGCGCAGCTCTTTCATAAAGCTCGTCATGCCCGGGCTTTCCAGTTGAAAAACGCCTTCTGTATGGCCATCACTGATCATGCTGAAGACAGCCGGATCGTCCATGGGCATGCGCTCATAGTCCAGGGTGGTCCCATGGTTCTGCAGCACCATGGCCGCTGTATCCCTTAAGACGGTCAAGGTGCGCAGCCCCAGAAAATCAAATTTCAGAAGGCCGATCAGCTCAACATTGTTCTTGGCAAACTGCACAACGATGGCGTCATCATTGCGCGACAGCGGCGCCAGGTCGGTGAGCGGGCGGTTGGCGATGATCACGCCGGCCGCGTGTGTTGAGGCATGCCGCGGCATGCCCTCAAAACGCAAAGCCAGGTTGATGACATCCCGCGTTGTTTCATTCTGCTCATATTCGGAGCGTAGCTCCAGATTGCTTTCCAGCGCTTTTTCCAAAGTGATGCCAAGTGTGTTGGGAATCATCTTGGCCAGCCGGTCTGTTTCTGCATATGGAACATCCAGCGCCCTGGCCACATCGCGAATGCAGGCACGGGCAGCAAGCGTCCCAAAAGTGATCACCTGGGCGACATGGTCCTGGCCATATTTCGCCGTCACATAATCAATGACTTCCTGTCGCCTCTCATAGCAGAAATCAATATCAAAATCAGGCATGCTGACGCGGTCGGCGTTGAGAAACCGTTCAAAAATCAGAGCATACTGCAGTGGGTCGATGTTTGTGATGCCCAGACACCAGGCAGCCAGGGAACCAGCGCCAGAACCGCGTCCCGGACCGACCATGATACCGCGGTTGCGGGCAAAGCGGATGAAATCCCAGACGATGAGATAATAATCGGTATACCCCATCGCGTTGATCACGCCGAGCTCATAGTCAAGCCGCCGCTCATATTCACTGCGGGGCAGTGGCCTTTCCAGCGTCAGGCGTTGTTCAAGACCTTCCAGGCAGATCCGCTGCAGAAAGGCCGTGTTTCTTTCGCCCGGGGGAACGGCAAAAGCCGGCAGATGGATCTGGTCAAAACTGAACGAGACCTGACAGCGTTCTGCGATGCGGATGGTATTGGCGACCGCTTCGGGAACCGCAGCAAAGGCTGCCGCCATTTCCTGGGGCGATTTGACATAAAAGGCGTCGCCTTCCATGCGCATGCGGTCTTCATCGCTCATGCGCTTGCCGGTCTGCATGCAAAGCAGGACTTCATGGGCGCGGGCATCTTCCTGCCTGAGGTAATGGCAGTCATTGGTCGCCACCAGGGGAATGCCTGTTTCACGGCTGATCCTGATCAGCGCGCTGTTGACCAGTGATTGTTCCGGCAGGCCGTTGTCCTGAAGCTCAAGGTAAAACTGGCCACGACCCAAAAGGGCGTCAAGACGCAGGGCGATCGCCCGGGCTTCGTCCGGATTCTGCTGGAGGATGGCTGTGGGCACTTCGCCGCTCAGGCAGGCAGACAAGGCGATCAAGCCTTCCTTGTGCTCTGCCAGCAGGTCATAATCGATGCGGGAACGGTAATAGAAACCTTCTGTGAAACCGGCTGAAACCAGCTTCATCAGGTTGCGGTAACCCTGCTGCGTTTCCGCCAGCAGGACCAGATGGGCTGGTTCTTTATCGATGCCTGTTTCTTTGTCCAGCCGGCTGCGCGGCGCGACATAGACTTCACAGCCAATAATCGGTTTGATCCCTTTAGCGACCAGGGCATTGTAGAAGTCGATGACACCGTAGAGCACACCATGATCCGTGATGGCACAGGCCTGCATGCCCAGTTTCAGCAGCCGGTCCGGGAGGTCACGCAGGCGGATTGCCCCATCCAGCAGACTATATTCTGTATGGAGGTGCAGATGTGTAAAGGTCTGTACGGTCATGTCGGCGCTCCTGCCAGAAAAACGCTGATCCCTGCTTCCACGACTTGGCGCAGCCGGACCAGTTGCGCCTCAGATTGCTCACGTTCCGGCGCGTAGCAGCCAAAATAGATTTTGATCTTGGGCTCTGTGCCGGATGGGCGGATGCAAAACCAGTTCAGCCCATCAAGGTCATACAGAAGGACATCGGATACCGGCAGATCGAGTGGTGATGTCTGACCGCTGCTGATATCCAGACGCTGTCGCGTCAAATAGTCGTTGACAGCCTGGATGGCCAGGCCGGGGAAAGCCTTCGCCCCTGCGGCCCTTAGCTGCAGCATGCCTGCTGCGATCCGATCCAGGCCTTCTTTCCCTTCCATGGTTATGGACAAGGTCTGTTCCGCCGCATGGCCGAAACGCCTGTAGATGTCTTGCAGCAGGTCATAGAGCGTCAGCCCTTTCTCCCGGGCGACCGCAGCCATTTCCGCGATAAGCATGCTGGTCACCACAGCGTCTTTGTCACGAACCTCCGTACCGGCCAGGTAGCCATAGCTCTCCTCGAAGCCGAACAGGTAATGCATGTCGCCATACTCGTCTTTTTCTTTGATCAGCTCGCCGATGTATTTGAAGCCAGTGAGGCATTCAAAGAGCGTCACCCCATAATGGGCGGCGATCCTGCGTGTCAGCCGGGTCGAAACGATGGTGGTGACAACAAAGGGATTGGTTGGCATCGTGCCGCGATCACGCCGGGCTGACAGGATATAGTCCGTCAGCAGCAGGCCGATCTGGTTGCCGCTGAGGACAACAAAGGACCCATCCTGACGACGCACACTAAGGCCAGTCCGATCGGCATCCGGATCAGTTGCAATCACCAGTTCGGCCTCTTTTTCTTCAGCCAGGGCAATCGCCAGGCTCAAGGCTTCCCGCTCTTCAGGGTTGGGCATGGCCACCGTCGGGAAATCCGGATCGGGTGCCTCCTGTTCCGGCACGACCAGGACCTGCCTGAAGCCTAGTTTTTTCAGGATGCGCCGCACAGTCAGGTTGCCGGCGCCATGAAGGGGCGTGTAGATGATTTTCAAATCCGCCTGGCGCTGTACCGCTTCCGGATTAACCGACAAGCCCAACAACATCGTGTCATAGGCTCGGTCGAGCCCGGACCCGATCATCTGCAGCAAGCCGGTGGCCGCAGCAGCTGCTTCATCAGGCCAGTTCAGGTTGGTCAAGTCCTGAATTTCATCCATGTACCGTGACACGGCATCCGCGTCTTCCGGAGGCAGCTGGCTGCCGTCCGCGCCATAAGCCTTGAAGCCATTGTATCGGGCCGGATTGTGGCTGGCCGTGATCATAACCCCGCAGGAAGCACCATAGTGACGGACAGCAAAGGAAAGCAGGGGGACCGGCCGCAAGGCGTCAAAAAGACGTACCCGGATGCCATAGCCCACAAAAACCTGGGCGGTCAGTC
The DNA here is from genome assembly GCA_012521915.1 of Oscillospiraceae bacterium. GTDB lineage: Bacteria > Bacillota > Clostridia > Saccharofermentanales > UBA5734 > JAAYBY01. The sequence goes on from JAAYLM010000001.1 coordinate 27,728, forward strand.
TGGCGAACTGCGCTGAGCAGCACCGTGAATCATAAGAAATGACCAGGCCGCGCCGGCAGGCCTCCGCGCCCTGAGCAGCGATAAAGCGGGCAAACCCATCGGCAGCACGGGCAACCGTATAAAGGTTCATGCGGTTGGTGCCGGCACCCAGCACCCCGCGCAGACCGGCAGTACCGAAAGCCAGATCACGATAAAAGCGATCTTCTATCTCTGCCGGCTGGTCCGCGACCGATTGAAGCTCAGCGCGGACGTCAGCTGAAAAATAGGGGTGTTGTGACCATTGTTTATATAAATCTCCAACTCGTGACATGCGACGCCTCCTGTTACGCGTTAACGCGCTCCTGATTCGATTATAGCAGATTATGGAAAACCGGCGCATGCACGTATCAGGAAACACATCTCAAGAGGGCGGTTTCTGCTCATCCTCAGGAATTGATTTAAGCCGGCCGCGCACCACCACCAGAAGGTCACGCAACCGGGCCGCGTCTTCGAAAGCAAGCTTGCGTGCTGCGTCGCGCATGTCTTTTTCCATATGTGACGCCAGTTTTTCCAGCTCCGGACGACTGAGCACCTCGATGCGGTTGTCCAGCAGGTTGTCCAGCAGAGCGTCAGCCGACTTTTCATCCATACCGGTTTCGGCCGCGACATCAATAACCGTGTCAATCACGTCACGTACATCTTTGGTCACGCTGACCGGTGTGATATGGTTGGCTTCATTGTAGGCCTGCTGGATTTCACGGCGCCGGTTGGTTTCCTGGACAGCCATATGCATGGAATCTGTGACCTCATCAGCGTACATGACGACCTGTCCGTTGATGTTGCGGGCTGCACGGCCGATGATCTGGATCAAGGAAGTCGTCGAGCGTAAAAAGCCTTCTTTATCGGCATCGAGAATGGCGATCAGGGAGACCTCCGGCAGGTCGAGCCCTTCCCGCAGCAGGTTAATGCCGATCAGCACGTCAAAATCGCCCCGGCGCAGCGAACGCAGTATTTTCATCTTCCACGGTGGCAATGTCCGAATGCAGGTACTGGACACGCATCCCTTCCTCCTGGAAAAAAGCCGTCAGGTTCTCCGCCATTTTCTTGGTTAACGTTAAAACCAGGGAACGCTCTCCACGCCGCGTGGCGGCAGCTGTTTCCGCGAGCAGGTCCTCGATCTGCCCGTCAACAGAACGGATGGAAATCTGCGGATCGATCAGGCCGGTCGGTCGGATGATCTGCTCCACAACCTGGCCGGTATGTGCCCCCTCATATTTACCCGGTGTCGCGCTGACAAAGACCGTCTGGCCCATGCGCTGTTCAAATTCGCTGAAGTTGAGGGGCCGGTTGTCGAAAGCTGAAGGCAGGCGGAAGCCATAGCTGACCAGGGATTCTTTTCGTGAGCGGTCGCCATGATACATCGCGCCGATTTGCGGTACGGTGACATGCGACTCATCGATCATCAACAGATAATCATCCGGGAAAAAATCGATCAGGGTGTAGGGCGGGGTGCCCGGTGCACGGTTGGTGAGGTGGCGCGAGTAGTTTTCAATCCCCTTGCAGAAACCGGTCTCTCTCATCATTTCCAGATCGTAGCGCGTACGCTGCTCCAGGCGGTAAGCCTCAACCAGCTGGTTACGGCTGCGCAGCAAGGCCAGCCGCTCTTCAAGCTCCGCCTCGATGCTGACGAGGGCCTGCTTCATGCGCATTTCGGTGGTGGCATAATGGCTGGCCGGAAAGATGGAGACATAGGATCTGGCGCTGCGTACCTTGCCGGTCAGCCGCTCGATCTCTGTGATTTTCTCAATCTCATCACCAAAAAAAGAGATGCGGGTCACCAGCTCGTCCGCGGCCGACGGGCAGATATCAATGGTATCGCCACGTACACGGAAGCTGCCCCGGCGCAATTCAAAATCATTGCGGTTATATTGGATGTTGATCAATTCACGGATAACCGCGTCGCGGTCTTTGCGCATGCCAGGACGCAGGTGGACCATCAGCTCACGATAATCTTCAGGATCACCCAGTCCGTAAATGCAGGATACCGACGCGACAACGATCACATCACGCCGCTCCAGCAATGAAGCGGTGGCGGAATGACGCAAACGATCGATTTCATCGTTGATCGACGAATCTTTCTCAATGTAGGTGTCCGTCGCCGCTATGTAGGCCTCTGGCTGGTAGTAGTCGTAATAGGAAACAAAATACTCCACGGCGTTATTCGGGAAAAATGCTTTGAACTCAGCGGCCAGCTGGGCTGCCAGTGTCTTGTTGTGGGCGATCACAAGCGTCGGACGCTGCACCTGCTCAATCACTTGGGCCATGGTGTAGGTCTTGCCAGAGCCGGTCACACCCAGCAGGGTCTGGGCGGCCAGGCCGTCCTGCAAACCTTGCACCAGCTCAGCGATAGCCCTCGGCTGGTCGCCGCGCGGGCGCATATCCGAATGGATACGAAAGGCAGTCATCTCTGCTCCTCCGGCAACTACTGCGCATATTCTGCGCTGTACCGGCTGGTGACAGCCGGCAGCGGCGGTTGGAAACAAACACCAGTATAGCACAGGCCTGCCGGTGCGTTAAGCCATCCCTCCTGTTGGCAGAAGACAAATCCGACTGGCCTGTTTTGCTTGCCCTGCCTCAAACCGTTCTATCCGGCAACAGCAAAAAGGCAGCCGGCTGACAGGAAATCGGGCAGAAAAGCATCGTAAAAGGACACGGTGTCTGCGTTGCCCGTCGCCGGAAAAGGGTTTATAATACGGTTTAATTCAACAGCATCGCGCGACGATAAGCCCAAAAGGCAAGGAGGCATCCCATGTATCAGACCATATCAGTTACCCGCAACCCCAACCCGGCCATCAAACCGGCCGCAGACGCCAAACTGGGCTTTGGCCAGATTTTCACAGATCATATGTTCACCATGGACTATGTGGAAGGCAAAGGCTGGATAGAACCCCGGATCGTGCCTTATGCCCCGATCTGCCTAGATCCCTCTGCCATGGTCTTCCATTACGGGCAGGCTATTTTTGAAGGCCTGAAAGCCTATCGCCAACCCGACGGCTCAGTCGCGCTATTCCGGCCAAGGCTTAATTTTGAGCGTGTTAACCAGTCAAACGCCCGCATGGTCATCCCGCAGGTTGATCCGGATTTCTGTGTTCATGCCCTGAAGACACTGCTTCGCCTTGAAGCGGACTGGGTGCCTTCCGCACCAGGCACTTCCCTTTATATCCGGCCTTTCATCATCGCGACCGACCCCTGTCTGGGTGTCCGGCCGGCACATACCTACAAATTTTTGATTATCCTTTCACCATCCGGCGTCTATTATCCCAAAGGAATCGACCCGGTCGACATCTATGTTGAAAATGAATATGTACGCGCAGTCAAAGGGGGAACAGGGTTCGCGAAAACACCCGGCAACTACGCGGCCAGCCTGATTTCCCAGGCCAAAGCTTACGCGGCCGGTTTTGTCCAGGTGCTCTGGCTGGACGGGGTGCATCGCCGTTACATCGAAGAAGTCGGTTCCATGAATGTCTTTTTCGTGATTGACGGGATTGTGGTGACCCCGCGCCTCAACGGCAGCATCCTGCCTGGCATCACCCGCAGAACCGTACTGGAACTGGCAGCCACCCTGGGTTATCAGACAGAGGAACGCCAGCTGGACATCAATGAGCTCTGGGCGGATGCCAAAGCCGGCAAAGTCAGCGAGGTCTTCGGTTCGGGAACTGCCGCCGTCATCTCCCCTGTGGGCAAATTGAAATACGGTGATGACAGCATTACCTTCAACAACGGAGCGATCGGCCAACTCAGCCAGCTGTTTTATGACACCATTACAGGGGTTCAGTTCGGACGCCAGCCTGATAAGCTCGGCTGGATGGAAAAAATCTGACCGGGTGGCCCCAGGCCGTCCGGTCAGCGCAGTTCTTTCAGGTTTTTCTGGATCATCACCAGCATGCCGGTCAGTTGCTCGTCCAGATCAGCCAGACGTTTCCGGGCATACTCAATGGCCCCGTTCCTGATCTGGCGGGCAGACTGGTTGGCAGCCTCAATCGTCTGGCCGGCCTGTTGCCGGGCTTTGACGGTAATCTCATGTTCATCGATCATCGCCGTCATCCGTGACTCTGCTTCACGGATCATGTTTTCCGCTTCTTTGCGGGCTTCGGCGATCAGTTGGCGATTCTGCTCCAGCAGCCAGCGGGCCTGTTTGAGTTCAGCCGGCAGGTTATCGCGCAGCATGCTGACCAGAACCATCATTTCTTCACGGTCCACCATGCAGTTGCTCGAGAAAGGCACCGACCGGGCGCTGGCAATAGCCTGTTCCAGGTGATTCAGCAATTCAGCCGTGTTTTGCTCCTGCTCTCTTGATGTATTTTGCTCGTACATGCCGTGCTGTCATCCTCCGTTTTCTGACGGGTTATTCCTGGTCTTGCTGAAACATTCCCGGATCCGGGGCACCAGCTCAGCAGGTACCATTCCAGTGAAATCGCCGCCATATGAAGCAACCTCACGGACAATCGATGAACTTAAAAAAGCCAGATCAGCGCGACAGGGCAGCAGACAGGTCTCGAAATCAGGCAGCATGATCTGGTTGGCAGCGGCCATCTGGGCTTCAAACTGAAAATCTGCAGCACTGCGCAGCCCGCGCACAACGGCGCTGGCCTGCATTTGCTGATAAAGATCCACAAGCAGGCCGCTGAAAGCAACGACCGTGATATTATCCGCGTCCTGCAGCACACACCTGACCATATCGGCCCGCTCAGACGCGGGGAAAACAGTCTTTTTACTGCTGTTATTCAAAACAGCGATAACAAGATGGTCGCAGAGCGCAGCAGCCCGGCGTGCGATATCAACATGCCCGTTGGTCAGGGGGTCGAAGGTCCCCGGATAGATCATCGTACGCACCGGCGCACCGCCTTTCTTTGCTTACCGGTATCCGTCAGCACCCGGAAAAGCAGTGTCAGACAACCCCGGCAGCGTGTGCCGTCGCCATCTTCTGATAAAATGATAGCATCGCTGTCCCATACTGACAACATCGTTCTAGTTGCAAATAGGTTACATTTGCCGGTGATGCCGTAACAGCATCGTGTTCCAGAATCAGACGTCCGTCCGGAGTCAGCAAATCGGCCAGTGGACCGGCCAGGCGGCTTAATGTCTGCAAGGCCTCCCTGTATGGCGGATCAGCAAAAATAAGGGAGAATGACCGGCCTTCCCGACGCAGGGCATCCAGAGCAGGCCCAACCGGCCGCTGCAGCAGGCAAACCGAGGCGGACAGGTGTGTTTTTTCAATATTTTCCCGGATCACGCGACAGCCGTCGCGGTTTTTTTCCACCAGGACGACCGGGTCGGCGCCCCGTGATGCCGCTTCCAGTCCGATCTGTCCAGTTCCCGCGTAAAGGTCCAGAAATCCCTGTGGCGGCCAGCGGGACATCAGCATGGAAAAAAGGGCTTCTTTAACCCGGTCGGCTGTAGGTCTGGTTTCCAGGCCCCGTACAGATGATAGATGAATCCCACCGGCTGAACCGGAAATGACACGTGGCATTTTGCCCCTCCCCGCTTATAAGCCAATATCTGAAAATTCAGTCGGATACCGGTCCATGATCATGCGGCACATGCGTCGGTGAGCCGGTTGTTGCAGATCAGGATCATCCTGCATGATTGTCTCCAGCGCCTCCTGCACTTCCTGCATAAGCGCCCGGTCGCGATACAGGTTGGCCATCCGCAGAGGCGGCAGGCCATGTTGCCGGGTACCAAAAAAATCTCCAGGTCCCCGCAACTGCAAATCCTGCTCAGCGACCGCGAAACCGTCGGAAGCATGGCATATCGCCCGCAGGCGCTGACGGGCCATCTCGTCGTCGCTGTCACTGATCAAAACACACAGGGAGCGATACGGTCCGCGCCCGATGCGGCCGCGCAGCTGGTGCAGCTGAGCCAGGCCGAAGCGCTCGCTGTTCTCAATCACCATGAACGCTGCATTGGGGTTGTCGACACCAACCTCGATCACGGTTGTGCTGACCAGGATCTGTATCTTGCCCTGATAAAAATCACGCATTACGGTTTCTTTAGCCGCAGCAGCCAGCGCGCCATGCAGCAGTCCGACACACAGGTCGGGAAAAACCTGCTGTGCCAGGCGGTTATACGTTGCCACAACCGACTCCAGATCAAGGTCTTCTTGTTCTTCAATCATGGGGCAGACCACATAAACCTGACGGCCTTGTGTCACGAAGCGACGCATCAGTTGCTCAATACGTCCGCGGTCGGCGCTGGTCGCCGTGTATGTCTCAATCGGTGTGCGGCCTGGAGGCAGCTCGTCAATGACCGACAAGTCAAGGTCGCCATACAGGACCAGGGCGAGGGATCTCGGGATGGGCGTCGCCGACATGACCAGCACATGCGGATCAAAACCACCCTTTTCATCTGACTGGCCTGTTTCTTTATCCTGCCGGCCCAGTTTACGGCGTTGCCGCACGCCGAAACGATGCTGCTCATCCGTGATGGCCAGGCCAAGCCGGGCGAAATTGACCGATTCTTCAATCAGTGCGTGTGTACCGACGATCATCTGGATGTCACCAGCTGCCAGGCCAGCCAGGATCTCCCGCCTTACCGGCTGCCGGGTCGCTCCGGTCAGCAGTTGGGGCGTGAACGGAGTCGAAGCCAGCAGGCCAGTAAGCGTCTGATGGTGCTGGGCAGCCAGTACAGCGGTCGGTGCCATCAGAACCGCCTGTGCACCCCCCAGGGCACATTGCAGCATGGCCAGAGCCGCCACAACTGTTTTGCCTGAACCGACGTCACCCTGCAGCAAGCGGCTCATCGGCCGGTTATCGCTGAGATCAAAGCTGATCTCCCGCCAGGCACGTGACTGAGCGGACGTCAGTGTGAACGGCAGCGACGCCAGCATTGCCGCCAGGGCTTTTTCCGCAGCGGTGTCCAACCGCAGCGGCCAGGCACAGCCATGCTGCCTGCGCCGGCGGCGTAGCAACCACAAACCGGTGCGCAGCAAGAATAATTCTTCAAAAGCGATGCGGCGTCTGGCGATCAGTAAATCGCGTTCGTCCGTTGGTTGATGGATGCGGTTGTAGGCAAAATCAACCGCGCACAACCGGTACTTGCGCCTGATCCAGTCCGGCAGAGGTTCAGGCAGCGCGCCGGCCAGCTGCTCCAGCACTTTGCCCACGAGGAAACGCAGCATCCCCTGGGTCAGTCCGGCCGTCAGGCCGTAAACCGGGCGGAAGGCTGGTGCGCTTTCTGCAGAATGATCGGTTTCAAGGGTTTCATATGCCGGATTCTGGACTTGGAAAAGACGGCCCTGACGCCGGATCTGGCCACGAAAACAGTAACGCGCCCCCACCGTCAGCTTGTCCGCCAGCCATGGCTGATTAAACCAGACTGCGGTGATGGCTTGCGCCTCATCCTTCAGAACCACTCTGATGACACTCAAGCGGCCACGTCTGCTGATGGTTGGTTTGCGGGCCACCGTGGCCAGGAAAGTCTGTTCTTCGCCATCCTGCAGCTGGGAAAGCGGGAGCGGATTGGTCCAGTCCTCATAGGCTCTGGGGAAATGGCATAATAAATCAAACCAGGTTTCGATACCAAGTCTGCCCAGCAGTGCTGCACGCCGGCCGGCTACACCGGGCAGGTCGCGCACAGACCGCAGGCACAGCAGGCGGCCGGCTGCCTGGGTTTTCTCGGACGCTGCGGCTATTGCTGACTGATCTTGCTGTTTCAGGCCTGTATCCATCGCATGTATCTTTTCTGTCCTGTCTTTTTGGCCGATGCTAACGGCCTGTTATGGACACCGGTTCAGGCATCGGGCATCTGCGGGGTGTTTCCCGCAGCATAACGGCATGCCGCTGGTGCCAGCGGGCAAGCCTGACAGTCCGGGCGGCGGGCCACACAGCAGGAACGCCCATGCTCAACCATAAGATGACCATAATCGATCCAGTCGGCAGGATCAAGCACCCGGGCCAGATCGCGTTCCACCCGCAACGGATCTTTTTCGTCCGTCAGGCCTACCAGCCGGGAAATCCGTGCACAGTGGGTATCCACCACAATGGCGGGAATCGCAAACGCGTCACCCAACAGCAGGTTGGCGATCTTGCGGCCGACACCCGGCAGTGCCTCGAGCGCTTCCCGCCGATCCGGCAGCTGGCCGTCGTGCCTGGCCAGCAGGGCGACGCTGGCTGCTCGAAGATTTTTAGCTTTTGTGCGAAAAAGGCCGCAGCTGCGGATCAGGTTCTCCAGCTCAGCCGGAGCAGCATCCGCCAGCGCTGCGACATCAGGAAAGCGGTCAAAAAGCGCTGGGGTGATCATATTGACCCGGGCATCGGTGCATTGCGCCGAGAGGATAGCAGCCACCAGCAACTGGTAGGGATCGTGATGATCCAAGGTACAGACAGCCATCGGATATTGCCTGCGCAACAGGCGCATGACCAATGTGGCCTGAGCCTTCAGTTCTTCAGGATCAACCGGCCAGTCTGGCTTCATGACTGCAGCTCCTGCAGGTAAACCACAAGGTCGATGACCCTGCTCTCTGAACGGCGGAAAACACGCAGCTGGAGTTCAGTACCCACTGGCTGGGCCTGGAGGAATGTGCTTAAATCCATCGTCGGGCTGACGGCTTCATCATTAATGGAAACGATCACGTCGTTACGGCGTAAATCAGCCACATATGCAGGGCTGTCTTGAATCACACTGCTGATGTACAAGCCATCGGGAAAGCGATACAGCCGCTGCAGTTCCAGAAAACTGCTTTCATGAAGCACCGTTATGCCCAGCCAGGCTCGTTCACCAGGTTTATCAGCACTTTCCAGGGCTCGGGCTACGTACAGCAGCGCGTCAACCGGCAGCGCACGGAGCCGGGTATCCAGAGGATCCGTAATAAGACCGCAGTTGGTCAGGCCAATCACTTCACCTTGCAGATTAAGCAACGGACCACCTGCATCCCGCGAGCTGATTTTCAAGTCAGTCTGGATCATCTGGATCGACAAGCCGTCCTCCAGAATAACGGTACGGTTCAGTGCACTGATAAAACCACTGGTTAGGCCACCTTCCGCCATGAGCATTTCAGGATAGCCAACAGCCAGAACGGTCTGCCCCACATGAAGCTCGGGCGTAAGGGCAAAGCGGGGCACCGTCAACTTTTTTTCTCCATTTTTTATGGAGAAGGCGGCCACGCCGGTCACCTGGTCACGACCAAGATAGGTCGCCTGCAGGATCCTGTCTGCCTGGTGCACCATGATCTCAATGCGGGCTTCTGCCAGCAGGCCTCCGTTTTTATCCAGGGCGATATCCATGACAGAAGCATCCGTCACGATCAGTCCTTTTTCATCAACAATCAAGCCGGAAGCTTCATCGGTCTGGACGGTCTTTGTATATTTGGACGGAACAACAACCTGGATACGCACAACAGCAGGTGCAATCTCAGCGTAAGCCTCCTGAACCAGCTGGTACAGTTCCCAGAGATGCGGGTTTGGCAAGGGCTCCCCAGCGGATTGCGAAGGTTCGGCACTAGGTGTAGGCGATAGGGATGGGGTTTCACCTGGAGACACTTGTGGCGACAATGGTGCCGCCTGTGTCGGTGTGACGCTTGCAGATGGCGCAGCCGTTGTCGTCGGCTGCGGTTCAGGTGTCGGTTTGGCCGTCAATGTGGGCCGCGGTGAAGGCGTGTACGGCCTGGACGTGGGCGCGGCAGGCGTGATCGTGATGCCATCTGTCTTCGTGGTGGATTCAGTTGCCACAGTGGTGTTGTCCGGTAGAAGCGTCTCCGCGGCTTGACCGGCCAGCAAGGAGACCCAGCGCGAGCCTTTGTTGCTCAGAAGGCCGCGAACAAGCAGGGCAGTTGTCAGCAACGAGGCTGCCAGCGCGGAGAACAGGGCAATCGCGATTACCCCGGTAATCCATTTCGTTTTGATCCTCAACCTGTGACCTCCCATTCTGGAATAACCTAAGTGGTCGAGAAAGGTGTCCTTATTCTAGCGAAAAAAAGTGAAGGTAATATGAACAAGGTTCAATATTTCTTTGACATGGCCTGAATCAGGGAGTCTGGAGGGTGAAAACAAAGCGGGCGCCGCCCAGGTCACTCCTGGCGACCTGGATACGCTGGCCGTGTGCCGCCAGAATCGTACGGCAGATATAGAGGCCCAAACCGGACCCCCGGGCTGTTCGCGATTTGTCTACTTTGTAGAAGCGGTCGAAAATATAGGGATACTCGTGTTCCGGGACACCTGGTCCGCTGTCATCGATCACCACTTCGATTTCTTTAGCGCGGTTTGATTTTCTGGTCGTCAGGGCAATAATGCCGTCTTCCGGCGTAAAACGGATGGCGTTGATGATGATGTTGTATACAACACGGCTGATGGCTTCGCGATCGCCCAGAACCAGCAGACGGTCATGGTCATCACCCATAAATTCCGTCTGGACATCCAGTTTTTTTTCATCCAGCAGAGCCTCCAGGCCAATCAGGTCCTCTTTGATCACCTGATTGATGTCAAAGACGGTATGGTTCAGTTTTTGCTGCTGCTCCAGCACAGACCCTTCAAACATCGTGTTGATAAGCGTCTGCAACCGCAAAACCTCCTGTTTGACGATTTCCAGGTAATGCCCGTGGCGCTCCGGCGGGATGGTGCCGTCCAACATGCCTTCGATAAACCCGAAGATGGAGGTTATGGGTGTGCGCAGATCGTGCGACACACTGGAGATAAAGTCTTTGCGGTCGCGCTCCTGGTTGGCTAGCTTCTCGATCATGTCGTTCATGGTTCCGACCAGCATGGTCAGATCGTCCGAAAAAATAGAATGTTTGCGCCAGCGCCGGGCATCCACCTTGATGCCTGGCAGCTCAACCCGCGCGGTAAGGTCGCCACGTGCGACTTTATCGGCGGCTTCAGCCAGTAGGCGAATCGGGCGCGTAATGCTGCTTGTGAGCATTCCGTTGAGCAGCAGGGCGATGACAAACGCGATAATAAACGAAGCGATCAGGCCGTTGGTCATCAGAAAGGAGGCAAATGTCCGGCTGCCCTGGCGGTAGTGCAGCTGAATCTCACCGCGATAACCCAAAGTGCCGCTGGGGACAGGATATACAGCTGACAGCCAATAACCGCCCATCTCCCGGAATAGTCCGGAAAAATCACCGGTCAGCGTCATACCAGAAGTGCCTGCTGTACGGGCGCGCAGATGCTGTTCCGGCAATAGATAATAACCTCTCCCGGAACGTTCCAGCGTCTTGAGGATCTCGGCAGGTATACCTGTGTGCAGAACCAATTCACCTTCCTGGTTGACGATCCAGACAATGGCACCGCTGGAACGGGCCGTGAAATTGACATAGCTGCTGACCTGACGGTCATTGATCTCGCCTGTTTCATCCATGTTGAGCGCGATGGTGCCGGAGATCGCCTGGGCTGCCTGCAGCAGCTTGCTCGCCTGCTGTTGCACGGTTGTCTGGGATACTATGATATAGTAGGCAAAACCCAGAACAAAAAAAACCAGCAGGATAACCAGTGTCAGTTGGGTGATCGTGCGGGCAAAAACAGAGCGCAGCAGTCGAAAACGAGGCATGGTGTCACTCAGCTTGTTTCAAATTTGTAGCCAACACCCCAGACAGTCTTAATGATCCAGGCCAGGTGTGGACCGGCAACATCCAGCTTTTCCCTGATGCGCTTGATGTGCACATCAACCGTACGCGATTCGCCGTAAAA
>JAAYLM010000106.1 GCA_012521915.1 Oscillospiraceae bacterium
CAATGGCATTATGCCGGATTTAAATGCCAGAAGATACAGAAATTACATGCTGGCTTATGCGCTCACTGCGGTTGCCGGAGAACCAGATGAACGTTTGCCACAGCGGGCAGCACAGCTTAAAGAGAAGCTGAAGGACTTATGGAATGGGGCGCTGCAATGGTATGATTTTATTGGAGCAGACGGTAAGCGGGATATCCGTTATACTTGTCAGATGTTTAAATTCCTCAATAGTGACGTGATTGGTGAGACTGAAAGGGCGGGTCTTGTTTCGCATTTGAATGAACGGGAGTTCCTGTCCGAATATGGTATGCATAGCATGTCGAAGCTTGACATGCAGTATGATCAGGATGATATTGACAATGGAGGCGGTGGGATTTGTACTCATTTTGTACCTCAGATCTGTGGACAGCTCTATGAAACCGGGTATGACGAGCTGGCTACTGACATTCTGAGCAGGATATACTGGTGGGGAGATCGATTACCTTATTTGGGGGATTCCATGGCGGCTAATCTGATTTGGAACCGGGATAGTACGCCCTTGCAGGGAGACATCAGTTCCGTATCTCTTGCTCAAATGATAATACTGGCTATTTTTGGAATAAAAGCAGATTTTGATGGCAATGTGGTGATATCACCGGTAAAGGCAAGACCTGCTGAGTACATGAAAATAGAGAATGTAAAAATTTGCAGGAAAATCTTCAGCGTCGAAATATGCAGGGATGAATTCAGTGTAAGAGAAAAAGGAAAAATCTTTACTGCTAAAATCGGAGATAAGGTTACACTATAGCCTTCGCAATGGCTGTCCAACCAGGAGGGAGCCCTTTATGACCAGAAGAGAGCGCGTGATTGCCGCTTTGACACACCAGAATGTACACCCTGTACCGTTCTCCGTTGATTTTACGCAACAGGAGCGGGCAAGGGTTGCCGCCTTTCTCGGTGATGACCACTTTACAGACGAGATAAACAACCATATCAGCAGCGCCTACTACGATGGTCATCTTTGGGAAATCAAACCCGACTTCTGGCAGGACGATTTCGGGGTGTGCTGGAATCGTACCGGTGCAGACAAAGATATCGGCGTCATTGCAGGACTCCTGATCCCAGAGCCGGATCTGTCCGCATACCGCTTCCCGGAGATCGATACGGCACAGATTCATCACGAGTACCAGGCATTGATGGCCCGGAAGAACGACACCTTTAAAATGGGATCAATCGGTTTTTCTCTTTTTGAACGGGCCTGGACCTTGCGCGGCATGGAGAATCTGCTCATGGACATGGTTCTCAACCCGGATTTTGTCGATCAGCTGTTCCAGGCCATCCTTGAATACAACAGCGCTATCCTCGAGATCGCTCTGGATATCTACCAGACCGTACAGCCGGAGATCTACGACCTGCCGCTCATTAAAAAGGAATACGGGCGTGACCTGTCCTTCTGGGGCGGTATCAGCACACAACGGCTGCTGCCGTTCGCCACGCCGGATGAGGTCCGGCGTGTCACGCAGGAGACATTACACATCATGGGTGAGGGCGGCGGCTATATCGCTGCACCGACCCACGCCATCCCCGGCGATGTACCACCTGAGAATGTGCTGGCTATGCTGGAGGTTTTGCAGCGGCAGACATAAATGCAGATCAGATACGGCATCTTGTGCTCAACAACAGCAACGCTCTGTGCTGATGCCGGTAAGGCACTGCCTTTCTCACCTGATTGACTTCCGAAATCGTTTGTTAGCGTAGCAAGATAACGGTCAATGGTGTAAAGTCTATGGTGTGCTGCCTCATCTCATACTGCATGAGGCAGGCTCGAAAGGGGAGAGCGACAGATGAAACTGGCTACGTCAACGGCTGACCTGAAGGGTTATTTTGCAGATGATCAACAGAGGCACCTGGAGATTTTTTCTGCTTCGGGTTTCAAATACCTGGATTACAGTTTTTACCGGGCAGCGGAACAAGGGTCTCCTTACATTGCGAACAATGATCTCTGGAAACGGGAAATAACATCAATACGGGAAAAAGCCGATCAGCTTGGCCTGGCATTTGTGCAGGCTCATGCGCCAGTAGGTACGATGTTTGAAGCCGGCGAAGAAAGAGATGCCCTGATACAGGCTATGCTCAACTCGATTGAAGCCTGCGCCATGCTGGGTATCCCCTGTACGGTTGTGCATGCCGGGCAACATCCCGATCCTGACACGACGCCTGCAGATTTTAACCGTATCAACCTGAATTTTTTTCAGATCTTTTATGCTGCAGCTGAAAAATACCAGGTCAACCTCCTGGTTGAAAACAGCTGCGAGCAAAACGCACCGAGGTACTACCTGCGCACCGGCAAAGAAATGAAGGCATTCCTTACCATGGCCAATCACCCGCTGCTGCATGCCTGCTGGGACACCGGGCATGCCAACATGCGCAATATGGACCAGTACGAGAGCCTGGTTGACTTGGGCGATGACCTGCATGCCGTACATATCAATGATAACTTCGGTGATCGTGACGCCCATGTGATGCCTTATATCGGCACCTGCAATTTCGACCAGATTCTGCTGGCGCTCAGAGATATCCATTACCGGGGCGCTTTCACACTGGAATGCGGCAGAGGCCTTCGCACACACGACGCCTGGCCTCATGTCCGTCCGGCTTTTACCTATCAGGGACGACCGGTCAATAAGCTGCTTGATCCCTCCGATGCTATCGTCCAGCGCTACATGCAGCTGATGTATGAGGTGGGCAAGGAGATGCTCAAACAATATGATTTGTTTGATGGCTGACAAGCGCAGGATCCTGTGCAAGCGGCATAACGATGATTGGAACGGTCAATGATGCAAAGGCCTCTCAGCAAGAACGGTTTGCCCAGAGACATAATTTTTCTCTTTTTTGCGGTATCTGTGACGCTATTGGGCGATTCCAGCCTCTATGTCCTGCTGCCCATCCATGCCGAAAGCCTGAATATCCCTGTCGGCATGGTCGGCCTGCTGCTCAGTGCCAACCGTTTTATCCGCTTGTTCACAAACTATTTCGTTTTGAAGTGCCATCTGCGTCTGGGCAGCCTGGTGATGCTGATCGGCAGCGTGATCGGTGCGGCGCTAACCACCCTCCTGTACGGACTGACGGCTGGTCTGGCTGTGCTTCTGGTCTCGCGGATGCTGTGGGGCTTATGCTGGTCAGTCCTGCGTTATGAAAGCTATGACAGCATCGCACAAGAAACAGCCGCCGCTATGCGTGGTTATGCTTCCGGCTTGTATCACAGCATCACGCGCGTGGGGAGTCTGGCTGCTTTGCTGATCAGTGGCGTGATTATCGAATGGGCAGGCTACCGCAATACATTTCTTGTTTTTTCCATAGCCACACTGGTCATCGGTCTGGTGCTGGTTTTTCTCTGGCATGATACCCGCAGAAAACGCTGGCATAAAAAGGATGAGCCGGAGAAGACAGCGTGTGAGAGACCCTGTCAGGCCTTGCAGTTGCCGGACAGCCAGCCTGCAGATCCGGGTACAGCAAAAGCGGGACTCCGCCGGAGGCTCCTGAGTCCGTGGCACTGCTATGCCTTCACTTTTTTCAGCGGATGGATCGGTTCCGGACTGCTGGTCACAACAGTCGGCTATATCATGATGCTCAAGTTCGGTCATCAGATTAAGCTGGCGGGCATCGTGATCGGTATATCCATGGCCGCAAGTTTTATTACATCAACCAACTGGTTCTACAGTATTTTCCTTTCTGTCTTGACCGGCAGATTATCCGACCGGTTCGGCCGCATACGCGTTCTGGTCGTGATCTGTCTTGTTCTGGTGGGCGCGCTGGCATCCCTGGCCTACGTGGATGTTTTTCTGCTTTTTATCCTGGCAGCGACGATTGGCTTTGCCGCTTCGATCAGCTTGCATGCCGTCCTGACCGCGTTGACCATTGATCTTCACTGTCATATCAAGCGTGGCGCGGTGATCGCCAACCAGACCACGAGTAGCGATCTGGGTGCTGCCATGGGCGCGCTCTTAGGGCTGACCCTGATCACGGTCATCGGGTATACCTGGACCTACCTGCTCAGTCTGCTGGTTCTGGGCGTCCTGCTGCTGTCGCTATGTCTGCCTGGGCAACAAGCAGAGCTTTGAGATTGGTTGCCAGACATTATTTGAGATTTGCCGTCGCAGGCAGTACAGGGACAGGTTATAATAGACCGGAACCTATCCTGGTGACTTTTTTGAGCA
>JAAYLM010000107.1 GCA_012521915.1 Oscillospiraceae bacterium
ATTTCGTCATACATCTATCTCCAATTGCGATTCCGGAAAACTTCGGAAAGCTAGAAACAGCGATTATGGAGGCATTTTGGGAATAAACGAGTCCAGATCAGAATAGGTATAGCCACCAGATGTATTGCTTATTCTTTTTCCAGCCGCTTGATAAAACAACCCAGATGGTCACTTGTCTGTGCCCGTGACTGGATGACAAGGTAACTTAGCCCATGAGGAAAAGAAAGTGGCTGGCCATGAGTATTTTTCCTTATCCTGCCTTTATGGATCACTTGGCCTTCAACATCAATTTCGTATGATTCATGCACCCACTTCAGGTGTACATCGGCCCACTGATCGTAACCTGTCGACTCTTTGTCCAGATTTACGCTGATCGCTGCATACTCCGGTACAGTCCAGTCGGACGGGTTAAACCAACGATCTGTCAGGGATAGACGCACCCCCGTGCCTCGGATCCGCAGACGTACCATCACTGTTCCCTTAGTAGCTGATGGAAAGTTCCAGACGGCACCTTGCGTCAAGTTAAAGAGTCGTGGATCTTCCACGCAGCCAAGCCACAGCGCTTCTTCGTAGTTACCATCGGGGTCGGGGGCCAGAACGGCACCATTTGTCCGATTCCAGGAGCAATGCCCGGAACATGTTCGTATGTTACCGGAGACGCTTTTGAGGTACACCTGCGTACTCAGATTTGACAGGCCATAGGTGAAATCCTCACAGCGTTTTGTCTCATAGAGCCAATCCGGATCCAGAATAACGAGCCTGCGCGACAGCGTATGCTGTCCGTAGGCTAAAAGTACTTTGTGAAAAGGAAGTTCAAGTGCCTGGAATTGATGGATGCTTTTGTCCAGACAATCACGTGTCCCACCTTTGCTGCGGAAATCTGCTTCATTACGTATCGGATTCAACGCGATTTCGCGAAAACCGTGCCATGTTTTCCCGTCGTCATCCGATATTGCGGCATGGTTTGCGTCCCGGTTGGTAAAGACATCTTCACCCCCGAATCCGCTGCGCTCACCCGCGTTTAGCGGCGGCCACAGGTCATCCTTATTAAGCTCCGGCAGTGGTTGCGTGTTACACCAGAAGAGCATGAGCCGATGATCCGATAGCCTGAGCAGCGTGGGCATTGTCAAGGTGCCATGAAAGGGAGAGGGTACGGGTTTCGTCCAGGTCTCGCCACCATCGAAAGACTCATACTGGTAAAGATAATCCTGAGATGTGCGAGCAAGCATCAACAGGCTGCCGTTGTTACGTTCCACAATCGTGGCTTCGCAGGCACCGTTTTGCCACCGGGGCCCTTGATGGGGCCAGGATACTTCATGAATGGGCGCCGCCTCCAGTTCTTTCACCGCCCATGTTTCGCCTTCGTCGTCTGTTCTGGCTACGACAGGCCGCATGACCTTTTCGTCCATCGCGGCTGCAAGCAAGATTCGCT
Source organism: Oscillospiraceae bacterium (assembly GCA_012521915.1). Classification (GTDB taxonomy): domain Bacteria; phylum Bacillota; class Clostridia; order Saccharofermentanales; family UBA5734; genus JAAYBY01. Next base: position 1,433 of record JAAYLM010000107.1, read on the forward strand.
TTCTATTTTTAAGTGCCAACGGATAACGGTGATTGCGCGTTCTCTTATCTGTGATCTTGACCCAGCGTGGCAATGTACCAGGCCCTTCTTCGCTTATTATTGCGTACCAGCCGTCGATGGCTTCCGGAGGGGTAGGCGCTTCCATGCACTGCCAGCCACCCTCGCCCCAGGTAACGATAGAGGAGACATATCGTCCGGAATAGGGGCTGCGCATCGCGGAACACAATCGATCCAGATCGGGCACGTCATGTTTTTTCCAGGAAAGTCCTCCATCGCGCGAAGCGATGTAGACGCGGTGACCACCTTGCAGGACTTTATGCTTGTGTTCGTTTCCGTAATGGCGGATCTCACCATCAGGCATGACACAAAGATCCATCCATGCGTTAGCGGGTGGCACAGCAACTTCCTGTGGTGCAAAAATCTTGCTTATCTGTTGTTTGTCTTCCGATGACAACAGGCTCATGATGGCTTGAACATCATTCATCTGAACAATCCTCCGTACGCCTTGCTTATTCGCCAACATTGACCTCAAGACAAGTGGCATGGAATTTTTTGCAGCCCTTTCTTTCGGTCAAATAAACATGACATCTGGCGTATTTTTTTTGTGAACAATTGCCGCTTTCTGGTCTGCATGCTTCTCTTTTAATCATAGCTAATTCATCAATCTTTTTGGCTAATAATCGCAGCTGCTCGCGCTCTACCTCATAGTGTATGAAATAGCCGCGTTTCTCACCACGCACGAGCTTGACTTCCCGCAAAACTTTCAGATGTTGCGAGACGGCAGCTTCTGACAAATTTAGTTTTTGAGCCAAAGCCCCAACACAAATATTACGCTTCAGCAAAAGCAGTATAATCTGTAACCTTGTGCTATCAGCGATTGCTTTTAGTAAAGACTCAATGTTCTCCAAAGATACAACCTCCCCTCGTTTAGTTCATTCAAAACTTAATTTAAATAATAACAGGTCGATTTAATTTAGTCACTACTTAAATAAAAACCATATAAGAACATTAGAGCATGAGTATTAGGCTGACCAAGCAAAAATTACGGGTTGCTTTAGCATAGCGTCAGAAAAAGATATCTCACATCAACCACTGAAGGAATTGGATAGGGTATAATGAGGTAGACGCAAAATTATAAAATAGTGTTTGTTCTTTCTTTATAGATTGGAAGTAAACAGAATATGCGAGCGTGGTCTAAATAAGAGTCTGGCTGCGGTTGCCAGCAACCACCAATGGATGGTCATTCAGATTTGAAAAGAGGAAATGCTTCATCTGTATGCTTTCAATGACAATAGTATGTCCGACATTTAATTGTTAAGCCGAGCATTTTACTTGTGCTATTCATGTTAGAAGACATGATTACAAATTAAGCTGGAGGATATTTCGATGAATCAATGGTATAGCCAATTAGCGAAGCCTTTCTGGGCTCCTCCTGCACGGATTTTTGGTCCGGTATGGACCGTTCTTTATATTGTCATTGTCTTCACGTTTGGCTCAGCTGCCTTTATGTTTGCGAAATCGCAAATATCCTGGTTCGTGGTCTTACCTTTCTTGTTGAATATTTTGTTCAACATTTCTTTTACGCCTTTGCAGTTTAAGCTGAGAAATAACATTCTCGCACTATTTGATATTTTTCTGGTGTTGTTTACCTTGATATGGGCTCTGGTAAAAATATACCCGTTCGCTCCTTGGATTTCGTGGGCCAACATTCCTTATCTGATGTGGGTAGCATTTGCTTCAGTCCTGCAAACAAGCATTACCTGGCTGAATAGACATAAATAACACAAATTTCCCACAGTCTTTACGGTGCTTTCTCCTGCCCCGCAGGCTATCTGACCTTAGAGCAGAGCTCCTCAGCTTGCCAGACAGCAGCACCTGAAAAGACTACCTGCTGCGCAGGGTTGGAAAAAGTGCAAATAGCTGACAGCCTTAGCCGTTTCAATCAGCAATAGACACATGGATCGTACAGATTCGGAAGGAGAAATGATGAGCAGAAGAATGACAGCAGCACTCATTGGCGGAGCATTGCTGGGGCTTGTATGTGTGGTGGGGGCTTATGTACGCTCTGGCTTTACCGCGTCGCCGGTTTTTGTGTTCTCTCTTTGGTATAACCGGGTCGTCATCGGCCTTGCTGTAGGCGCACCATGGACCAGCACCAAACGAAACAATGCTTTGCTTCGAGGAGGCCTGCTGGGGCTTTTTATATCCTTTGCATTTTACACCTCAACGGGATTTCAAGACCCAATCAGTTTCGCAGCTGGGATTTTGTACGGCGTTATACTGGAGGGATGGCTTAGCCGGTCCGAGAAAAAATTGTCATAGCCAGAGGGTAACACCTGTCTATGGGGAACTGGAAAATACCATCAGTGATGTGAAGGCTAATCCTAACTTGACGATGAAAGCCCGTTATGGCATTTATTTTTGGCTATGCTCGGAAAACGTTTGGCTCAACCAGATTCTTATACTTGACGGTTGCTACGATTAAGACTTAGTGTTTACATGTACTCATCAGGAAGAACACATCATCTGTAAACATCAAATTGTGAGGGGTGAAATCATGGCAAAGATAGTTATCATTGGTGCAGGATCTGGTTTTGGCGGGCGACTGAGTTTGGATGTGCTGTCTCGAGAAGCCTTGCAGGGTACAGAGATATGCCTGTGTGACCTGAATGAAAGGCGCTTGGATAAGGTTTATCGTTATGTTAAGGGCACAATAGATCATTATAAGCTGCCAGCAACTGTTCGGGCAACGACCGACCGCCTGGAAGTGTTGCCTGATGCTGATTTTGTCGTCACCTCCGTTTCTGTGGGCGGTGGTGCGTATTACGGAAATCCATACAGATTTGAAATACAAATACCACAAAAATATGGCATCGAGCAAACCGTAGCGGACTCCATGAGTGTTGGCGCTACTTTTCGCTTTTTACGAACGGCGCCTGTTCATATGCAAATTCTCCGCGATGTGGAAAGACTTGCGCCAAACGCAGTTCATCTAAACCATACAAATCCCATGTCAATGCTTTCCTACCTGCACAGCACACAGACTCATCTAAAAACTGTGGGACTTTGTCATGGAATCGTCCACACCAATCAGACTGTATGCAAATATCTTGGCATTGAACCGGAAAAAACACGATATCTCGTGGCGGGTATCAATCATTTATCGTGGTTTTTAAACTGGACCTACGAAGGCAGGAATGTCTATGATTTACTTCGTGATAAGCTTGCCGATATTGATAACGCTGAGACACAGGAATTTGAGATCAAGGAATCCGTACGTCTGGAACTCTATAGGCAGTTTGGTTATTTTCCAACGGAGTCCAATGGGCATGATTCTGAGTATCTGCCCTATTTCAGACGACCACCAGAGCTAATGGAATGGTATCATTTGTCGCCTCGACGTGAAGTGGCCGACAGTCGCAGGATCACCCAGGAATGGATGAAAGAGGGTGAAGATGCGAAACTTTATGGTGAAATCGTACGTTACGAAGAATATACAACAGGTATTATGGAAGCCTTCATTACCGATGTGCCATTTAAATTTTATGGCAATGTGATGAATAAGGGGCTAATTAGCAACTTGCCGCAGAACTTATGTGTTGAAGTCCCCTGCATGGCTGACGCACAGGGTATCAACCCGGTGCATGTTGGTTCTCTGCCAACACAGCTCGCTGTCATGAACCGTCCACAGATGAGCATACAGGAACTGGGCGTGCAGGCTGTTGTTAACCGCGATCGTGAAGCAGCGTTTTACGCGGTTGCTCTGGATCCGAATGTTGCGGCCGTTTGCTCACTTCCCAGAATACGTGAAATGTTTGAAGAGCTCTGGGTGGCAGAAGGCAACCTGCTCGCATGGTTTGATCCCAGCCACACAGGACCGGTTCCTGAAATCTGTGCGCCTTGATGTTTAGATGAAAATTTATGATATTCGAGAGAGGAAGACATGATGCATAGTACGCCTGAGGCCTTGAAGTCAGTAAAAATTGTTGATTCACACGTGCATCTTTCACAGTGGTATGAGCATGGACAAAATTTTATCGATTCGCTAAGAGCCTACCGCGAAGAGAACAGCCTGGAAGCGCTAGGTGTTGTATGTATACCCTATATGGGTCAAAAAGTGAAACGGGATGTCTCGCAAAACATCATGGCTGCCATCCTGAAATGGGAAGACCGGAATATTTATGCCTTTGGTGGACTGGTCTATCCGACTGAACCGGTAAGTCTGCCGTTTCCAGAGGCTTTACGACCGGAACGGCAAGCCCAAGTGATGTTGGACGCTGGCTTTGATGGGATCAAAATGCTGGAGGGCAAGCCCAATGCCCGTCGTTTTCTGGGTCTGCCATTGTGTTCTCCTGCCTATGATGCCTACTATGCGTTGTTGGAGCGTCATCGTGTCCATATCATCTGGCATGTGGCGGATCCTGCGCAGTTTTGGGATCCGAAACAGGTGAGTCAGCAGGTGATCGACGCTGGGTGGTATTATGGCGGCGGAGGATTTTTGAGCAGGGAAGCATTGTACGCCGAAATCCTGGAAGTTCTGCGTAAATTTCCGCTGTTAAAAGTCACTTTTGCCCATTTTCTTTTTCTGGAAGATGATCCGGAAGAGGCAGCAAGGGTGCTTGATGAATATCCTAATGTTTGCTTTGATCTGACGCCACACTGGCGCATGTATGTCAGCTTTACGAATAAGCATGATCTGTGGAGAGACTTTTTTAACAAATACGCTGATCGGCTTATTCTCGGTACGGACAATGTATCTGGTTATGACCCGGCAAGGATGAAAAAGCAGATTGATTTTGTAAGGCGTTTTATCGGTACCGGTGACATCATGGCGTTGGCTGGTGGTCAGGGACTTCAGGGTCTGAATCTTGATCCAGATGTTGCGGAAAAAATCTGCAGTAAGAATTTCCTGAATCGATGTGGTCAATCGCCGCGCAGCATGGATAAAATGGTTCTATATGACTATATCAACAGCATGCTGCCATATGTCGCAGCAGGTGAGCTTCGCGATCAAATTGTTCGATATGTAAAAGAAAAGCTCATGTGATCAGAAAAAGGAGTATGTCATGATGAAGAAAGCCCCGTGGGGAACACGGCTTGCATGGTATTACTATAATAATCCCGAGTTTTTTGAAAAGAATGATGACGATTTTGATAAAGATGCTCGAGAACATGCGGAAAACGGTATTCATATCGTCCAGCTTTTTTCCATGACTCATTTCAGGTGGAGCTTTTATCCTTATTGGGACAGGATCAATGATACATTGCGTCGAATCTGCACGGCGTTCCATAGGTATGGCATTCGTGTCGTGGAACACCATAGTACAAGCCTCTGTGAGTGTCCCCTTCGGCTAGAGGATTGGGACGATCGCGAGGGTGGCATATTCCGGGAAAGAGGATTGTACTTCACTTCCGACAAGAAACGTTATGGACCCTATCTTGAACGCTGGTCGAAGATAAAACCTTTTCTATGTAATCCGGACGCAACCGTTGATGGTATTTCCTTTGCTTCGATGATACAAATAGATGGGCGTACAGGGCAGCGTTCTGTGTCAAACTATCAAACGAGTGTGATGTGTTACAATAATGAAAATTTCCGGCGCATCTATTTTGACTATTTGGAATCTTTATACAAATGCGGCATAGACGGGATTATGACAGATGACGTGCAGTATTTCAGTAACGGCAATGCTTGTGCCTGTCCGACCTGTCGCCGTCTCTTTAAACAGCAGACGGGATATGATTTACCCGCTCCGGATGAATGGTGTGTCGGATTCATGGACAATTACAGCAATCCGGCCTTTGTTGCGTTTAACAAGTTCAAGATTGATAATGCCGCACGTTTCCAGCGGGATGTCGACAAGCATTTTCACACCCTTGGGTACGACATGCTGCGGATTGACTATTTCGGCAGTTCTCTTGCATCAACGAACAAAACATCCTATCCCTTTCATCGTTGTGCATCATCAAAGGATCTTATTTTCCAGGAAAATACACGTTTTAATGTGACGAAGCTCTCTTGGCCTGCATATTACTGTTCTGCAGCTTATCTTTATGAACTTGGAAAGCAAAACAACATGCCATCGATGTCGGTCTTCTATGATGCAAAAGAAGATGCCATTTATTTTGGTTGGGCCATGGCAATGGCATGGGGTCAAATGTTCAACGGTTCCTTTCCCTATACGCCGGAAACAAAAAAAGTGAAACGATTTTTGTACGATTTCGAACAACATTATCCACGCGTTGTATATGATTTAAAAAAGCAGGCTGATGTTGGCATCTTCTATTCTGCTGATCAACGCGATATATGGCATGACGATCATATGGATGTCATCGGATCTGTTTCCGCATGGCTGCAAGCGGGTCTGTTCTCCGGATTCTGTATGCGTATTGTGACTCAGGAAACCGTGGAAGTTGAAATGAAACCGGCTGAGGTTAAAGTGCTTATTATTCCCAACATACTTATGTTGAAAGACAGTGAACTACTGGCCTTGGGCGTATATGTCCGGGCGGGCGGCCACTTGGTTCTATGCGGACAGTGCGGTACCTATGATGAAAACTTGTGTTCTCGTTCCCCTGAACGGATCAAAGAGCTTCTTTTTAGTGACGTGTCGATAAAACCGCTTGCCGAAAGCATCTCTTATTCACTGCCGGGGATAAGCCCGATGCCATTCAACACGATATACGAGGGTGGTGAAGTCCTTTGTCTGTCTAAAGAGGGCGCAGTACACGTACGTGAAAAAGCAGGCGAAGGAGATATAACCTTTATCGGGTTAGCGGCTGGCAAGATGCCTTGGGTCAAAACCGCACGTGGAAACCGACCTACAGCTATTGCAACTTCAATCGATGCTGAGCAATTGCTGCGGCCTAATCTGGCTCCAGGTTATTCTGCAGACATACTGCGGGCAACGCTGGGACGCTATTTGAAAAATATGGTTGCCGAGCCTCTGTTCCGCATCAATCAACCGGATGAATATCTCGTGACGTTATTCGATTCTGCTGATGACGCCTGTCGTGTTTTGCATCTGGTCAACATCAAAGATACGCTGCAAGCTGAAGCCACGCCGTATGCTTTTGAAACAACGATTCACAATTTTGATTTTTTTAATGAACGCGGCAGCAAACCGACCAAAAACGACTCGTTACATCTTGATGTGGCGTGTCGTCATGAGCCTGCTGCGGTACGTCTTTTGACGCCTGAGCGTTCAGAGCCACTTATGGTGCCGTTTAACTATGACGGCAGGTTGCATATAAATATTCCACCGGATATCTTTTCCGGATATGCTGCTATTGAAATAAATTTGCGGCACAACGAATGAATAGGCTATCCGTCAGTTCCCCTTGCACAGCAGGAGCTACTAAGTTGTGGTCACACCAGATGCACTGAGGCGTAAAATGCCTCTTCGCCAGCCAGGATAAAAAGATCTGCCGTATCACCAGGCAGGTTGCCGGCACGAGGACCCGCCAGGCAGAACATGGCCGCGGGCAGGGAGAGTTGTATTGAAACAGCATCATCAGGCATGGTCAGTCTGGTGCAGTAATACCCGTTTCCCCGGCAAGCGTGCCCGGGGGCGTTCCATTTGCTGTACAAGACGACCATGCTTCCGTCGGAGCGCTCCTGCAGTGACGCACAGTATTCAGTTTCTATAAAAGCCCCATCTGACGCTTCCGCGTCCCGATCCAGAATAGCCCGGTGGATCACGCTGCCGTTCTTCACTGCTGCGTATTCCAGTGTGGACTCAAACCGCTGTTCCGGGAAGAACCTGTCCCGCATGAAAGGATGCCAGATGCGCTTTGTGGTGTACAAGACATGGCAGACATGATCTGCATCCACATAAATGTCCTGGGGGAACACATGTCCGCAGGTCTCGTCACGGCTGGCGATACAGACTGTATCAGTAAACTGGCCTTTTGTGATATCATCACAGTTTTTATACAGCAGCATGCGAAAGTCATAGTCCCACGCCCGCTGTGTATGCTCAAATTTACAGGCTTTCCAGGTTGCATTGGGTTCCGTTACATCGCTCACAGCAACAATATGGACCTGACGGTTCCGCAGGGAGATCGGGGCGTAGCAGGCACGCACCGGGAAGGTCAGCCGGCCGCCGTTAACATATGCACCATTCGCATCCCGATAAGCCCAGGCGAATTTGCCTTCGTTATCCTCTAAAAACTGATTAACAAGGAGCATTTCGTTGGTGTCCCGGTCAAAAGCGCAATTCCGATAGGAATGTTCCATGAAATAGAACGACTCACTCCATCGGGGTACCTCTCGAACAAGTGCTTGATATCTCTCTTCAGGCCGGAAAAACAGTAATTCTGGCTGGGAAGGATCACCACTGCGCGGACCATCGTAGCGTGGCTGACCCAGCATGGGATTGGTGGTCATGATCAGTGACCCATCGCTGGCGCGCATCAGAGGCATGGGTTCACGGGTAAAATGCATCGGGTCATGGTACATCCGCTTAAAAGGAGCACTCCCCCGCTTCATATATAAGACCGGGGAGACTCGGCTCAAATTGGTCATTAGCGGATTAAGCTCGGGCAGGGAAACGATGACATCCCCGTCTATGCGGGCAATAACGCTGGATGCCTTGCCCCATAGGGGTCCTGCACCGTTGTCCCATGCGGGGACCTGAGCAATTTTTTCCACATACGCGTCCATTTTTCAACCTCCTTGCCATTCAACAAACCAATCATATTATATTATGCTGGCGTAGGAAACAAAAAACGTTTAAAAGGTCCGAAAAAGCTTTTTGTCCGGCATGATCGGGCGCGGCCAAAGTCCAATGCAATGGTATGCTTGTTGAATGCTTATTCAAAGGTGTAGTATATAAATCATATTTAATTTTCACTTTAAACAGCTTAATATGAGATAGGAGAAACTTCAATGGGTACGCATCAACAGGACACAAAAAAAGTTTCAGAACATCAATCGAACAAGGGTCATAGGATACTGATCCTGATTGCCGGTCTTGTGGCCGTTTTTCATATGGCTGCTTGCTCTCCGATGGACGCTCCGCAGGATACAGGCGAAGCCACAACTGAAGCTTTGTTGGGCGCAGGGGCTCCGGTATTGATAAACGCTATTATGGTTAACATCCCCGGATCTGATATGTTTGTGGCCGTTGGTGATACGCTTCAGCTAACCGCTGAAGTTAACCCTGAACAGGAGAATCAACCGGAGTTCTCCTGGAGCATAGAGACCGGTCCGGCACGAGTCGACCAGACCACTGGAC
>JAAYLM010000108.1 GCA_012521915.1 Oscillospiraceae bacterium
GATGGACCTGGATGACCTGGACCATGTGCTTTGCAGTATTCCACTACTGGGCAGCAAGGGCACCACCGGAACCCAGGCCAGTTTTCTGGAATTGTTCGCCGGCGACCACGATAAAGTTGATGAACTGGACAGGCGCGTGGCTGCACGTATGGGGTTTGCCTCTGTTTTTCCGGTTACCGGCCAGACCTATCCGCGCAAACTGGATGCCCGGATTGCCAATGTGCTTGCAGGTATTGCCCAGAGCGTTCATAAGTTCAGCAATGATTTGCGCTTGTTGCAGCATCTTAAGGAGATTGAAGAGCCTTTTGCCCGGGAACAGATCGGGTCATCAGCGATGGCCTATAAACGCAATCCCATGCGCAGTGAGCGCATGGCATCACTGGCGCGTCATGTCATCGTGAGCAGTCTCAACCCGGCCATGACCGCAGCAGAGCAATGGTTTGAACGCACACTGGATGATTCAGCCAATAAACGCGTCGCAATTCCAGAAGCTTTCCTGGCTGTTGACGCCTTACTGCTGCTCTACCGCAATGTTGCAGACGGCCTGGTGGTTTATCCAACTGTGATTAAACGTCACCTGTTGGCTGAACTGCCTTTCATGGCAACAGAAAACATTCTCATGGCTGCTGTTAAAAAAGGCGGCGATCGGCAAATCCTTCATGAAAAAATCCGCAGTTACAGCATGGATGCAGGCCGGCGTGTCAAAGAATCAGGTCTGGAAAATGATCTGCTGCAGCGTATCGCCGCTGACCCGGATTTCATGCTGGACACAGCAGATCTGGACGGCCTTCTTGATCCGGCTGACTATATCGGGCGGGCGCCACAGCAGGTGGACCGCTTCCTGAATGAATATGTGACGCCCTTGCTGGCCGGCAATCCTGAATCAGTGATCAGTGAAGAACCACGCGTTTAGTTCGATGTAGCGTTCTGGTGCAGGACGCGACAGCTGGGGGAACAAGACTTCGGGAAACACCGTCTAACAAGCTGAACCGGTCAGGGCTCAGCCCTGATTGCCTGTCAGAAGGAGGATTCTATATGAAACGCTTGTCGCTTTCCGGCTTGGTATCGTTGGTCTTGACCTTGGTTTTGACTGCCTGCACCGTCCAGCCGGGTTCCGTTCCTCCGCCCGTGACGCCTATGGTCACAACACCTGCAGCAAAACCGACTCCATCTGCTTCCGCGCGTGATTATCGTGCCTTGCTGGCCCAGCTGACTGCCAGAATCGCTTCTGCCGGTCTCACAAACTACGGGTGGCGATCCGGTTTTGAGAAAGAGATGGCCACGGGTCTGCCGTCTGATGCCATGTCCGATGCTGACAACGGAGAAACAGCCTATTCTCAAACCAACAATCAGGTGGAAGGTGTTGAAGAAGCTGATATCATCCAGACCGACGGACGCTTTCTCTACCTGGTCGCCAATAACCGGCTTTATGTGATTGACACCCGGGGTGACCAGAATCTGCAGATCGTCTCCATGCAGAAAATAAGCCCATATCGGGAAGAAGGAAAAACCATGATCAGGGAAAATCCGCTGGAGCTGTTTCTGGATGATAAAAACCAGCGCCTTATCCTGATTGTGTCCGGATCGGTTATGGAGAATATCGAGCCGGTAAAACCAGAAACGCCAACGGAACCCGATGAAACCAGCAAACCTGAAGAAACTTCAGCGACATCTGAAGGCATCGTAGCGGACCGCTTGTGGTAGCCCTATCACAATCTACGCACCTATACGTCCACACGTGTCTACGATATCCGCGATCCGGCTTCACCTGTCCTGCTGCGCCAGTTCACCCAGGATGGTTCCTATACAACGGCCAGACTGATCGACAATGCGCTTTACCTGGTAACCAGCCGCTATGATTACCGCATCATGTACAGCATGCCCGACAAAGATAGCCTGCTGGGCATTTTGCCGGCTGTCTGCACCCATCCGCTAGATGAAGACTGGAAGACATTGCCGGCAGACCGTATCACTGTTTTGCCACATGGCGATATCGCCAATCAGACGATCATATCCGCGTTGGACACGACCGATGCGGACAAAGAACCGGATGTCCTGTCGTTGATTGGTTCAGCTGGTACGGTTTATGCTTCTGCCCGCTTCCTTTATGTAGCTGCCTGGAACAGTCAGCAGCTTACGAAAGATGGCACATACGTCATGGAAACAGATATCCACCGGTTCGAGCTTGATCAGGCTACTGTGCGTGAGGCTGGCAGCGGCAGTGTGCCCGGATGGATGGTCAATCAGTTCAGCATGGATGAGCATGCCGGCTATCTGCGTGTTGCCACCACAACCGGCAATGGCTGGACAAATGAGGAAAATCCGTCCAGCAACAATTTGTATGTTCTGGATGGCCAGCTGCGCCAAGTCGGTAAGGTGACCGGGATGGCTGCTGGCGAAACCATCAAATCCGTGCGTTTCATGGGACCGCAGGCTTATGTGGTGACGTTCCGTACGATTGACCCACTGTTTGTCCTTGATTTGAGTGAACCTACTGCGCCGTCCGTACTGGGCGAATTGAAAATCCCCGGCTACAGCACCTACCTTCATCCTTACGCGGAGAACATGCTGCTTGGTTTTGGCTTTGAAGTCGTGGCAGACGGCAATAACCTGATCCACAAAGGCCTGAAAGTAGCCCTCTTTGACATCAGTGATTTCCACAACCCACGCGAACAATCGACCCTGCTGCTCGGCGGCAGCGGTTCTTTTTCTGAAATCCTTTACAACCACAAGTCGCTAATGTTTTCCCGTGAGCGGGAGATCATCGCTTTCCCCGCCTGCCTGACCACCAGGCACACCGCCCAGCCGCTGCAGCAGAATGGCCTCTGTTTCCAGGGGCTCCTGATGCTTGGTGTCAATGAGGACCTGCAGCTGTTTTTGCAGGGATCTGTTTCCCATTCGGATAAACTGAACCAGCCGTTTGGCCCGGCTGTCCCCATGGATGAAAAAACCAGTCAGGCAGCCTATGGCTATGACGCTGTCTACCGGGCAGCGTTTATCGGGGATCGGCTGTATACGTTCTCCGGGCGCCAGGTGTTGTGCAGTGATCTGGCGACAACGGCCAGTATAGACCAGGTGGAACTGCCCGGTTACGATGATGCCCTGTCCTATATGCCGGTTGACTAAGCACCGGAACCGAATTATTTATGACGGCTGCGCCTCTTTAGGCTGCAGCCGTTTTTCTTTGTGTTTTACTTTAAATTTTACTGACTTCATGATAAGATGTAATGACGGCAATGCCTGTAGGGTATGCCGATTCCGGGACTGGAGGTGACCCACATGAAAATTGACAGGCGCAGCCCGCAACCTTTGTATGCCCAGCTGAAAACGTTGCTTGTTGAGCGAATTCAACGTCAGGAGTATCAGCCAGGCCAACGGATTCCTTCTGAACTGGCACTCTGTGATGAGCTTTCGCTCAGCCGTCCGACTGTCCGCCAGGCTATTGCTGAACTGGTGAGTGAAGGGATCCTGGTCATCATAAAAGGCAAGGGGACTTATGTGGCCGATGAACCAGAGCGCATTGAGATCAAAAACCTCAGCGCCAACCAGTTCGCCCTGTTGACGCTGCGCAATCTGGACGCATTGCCTGCCCTGCATGTGGAGCGTCTCAGCGGCGATGTGGAGTTGAACCGGCTTTTTACTGCTGGCGAGGCGATCGTTCAGACTGATTACTGGTCTGTATCCTGGCAACAGGAACAGGAGGGACAGGTCTATGCCTATTGCCGGTCCCTGGTGCCTGTCTATATGTTTCCGGAACTGGGTCCGGATCTGCAGGAAGGACGGCGTATGCTGGACATCACGGCCAACAAATATGCCTATCTTCCGCAGCGTACGGTCGGACGCCTGTTTGTCCGCCAGGCCAGGCCGGAAGAGTCCTTGATCCTGGATCTGTCACGCAATGCACCCGTTCTTGTGCTAAGCAGCCGATTGACCGCACGCAGCGGCAATATTTGCGAGATCAGCACAGCTGTGCTCCGCGCCGACCTGGTTTCCCTGGGCCTGGACAGCGGAAGGAGTTGACCCTTTGACCATATACCTCGACCATACTGCGACAACAAAGCCCTCTGATCCTGTTGTCGCATGTATCTGTGACTTGCTGACCAGCCTGTATGCCAATCCGGCTTCGGTACATGCGGCCGGCCGCGAGGCTTTCAGCCGCCTGCAGGCTGATCGCCGGAATATCGCCACGGCACTTGGCTGCCGCCACCAGGATCTGATCCTGACTTCCGGCGGTACGGAGGCAATCAACCTGGCCATCAAAGGCATCCTGCTTCGGCCTGTCCGCCTGGTCAAACGCTTGATCATCAGCGAGGGCGAACATGCCGCGGTCCTAAAGACAGCAGCAGAACTGGAGAGACAGGATTTTGACGTTGTACGCCTGCCCTTGACAGCGCAAGGCCAGGTCAGCCTGGCCGCGCTGGAAGAAGCCCTGCAGCAGCCTGCCGGCCTGATCAGCCTCCTGCATGTCAGCAATGAAACGGGATCCATCAATCCTATCCGGGAAATCGTGGATCTGCGCAACCGCCTGCAGCCGCGCACACCGATCCATCCGGACGCTGTCGAGACCTGGAGGAAGACGCCTTTTCGACTGTCCGATTCCAGTGTGGACCTGATATCCGAAAGCGCTCACAAGATCAATGGCCCCAAAGGCATTGGCTGGCTGGCCAGGCGGGAAGGTGTCCGCCTGGAAGCACAGCTGCACGGGGGTGGTCAGCAAAACGGCCTGCGCTCCGGCACGGAAAACCCGGTACTGGCTGCGGCACTGGCCATCGCGCTGCAGCAGGCGGTGCAAAACTGTGATATGAACAGCACAGAGGTCAGGGCGCTGCGAGACCGCTTTCTGGATCAGATTGCTGCCAGCGGCATACCACACCGGGTTTTTTCACCACCGGACAGTGTACCGCACATCCTCAGCATTGCCTTTCCCGGCCTGCGTGGCGAAACCATGGTCAACGCCCTGTCGGCTGAAGGTGTTTTCATATCGGCCGGCGCGGCTTGCTCATCAAGGCGCAGCAAAGGCAATCATGTCCTGCTGGCGATGGGTGTCAGCGAACCCCTGATGCGCAACGCTGTGCGTGTCAGCTTTGCTGCCGGCAACAGCGAAGCTGAAATTGACCAGGCCTGTCAGGCCATGATCAGCGCTTACCGGCGCCTGGCCCGCTGAGCGGGACTGCCGCTGCCGTCTGGATAAATAAAAACAATGGAGGAACCGACATGCCCGCAACAAGGCACGAACTTGTCATCCTCGCCCGTATGGGCGAAATAACCCTAAAGGGACTGAACAGGGGCGCATTCGAGCGTCGCCTTGTTAGCAATATAAGCCGCAGGCTCAAACTTCTGGGCTCATTCAGCATTGCCTGCCGGCAGTCTCGCCTGTGGATTGAGCCACAGGCAGATCAAGCTGATCTTGAAGACGTGATGCGCCGTGTCGCTGATGTGTTCGGCATCGTGTCGGTCAGCCCTGTCTGGCGCTTCAAGGGCAACCTGGACATGCTGGTGGAAGAGGCGGTTGCTTTTGCAGGTACGCTGCTGCAGCCAGGCCGGACCCTTTCCTTCAAAGTGGAAAGCCGTCGCGGCAACAAACAGTTTCCGCTGACTTCCCCTGAGATCAGCAGCCGTGTGGGCGGAGCCGTCTTGCGCGCCTATCCGGAACAGCTGCGCGTCGATGTCCATCAGCCTGACATCACGCTTTTTATTGAAGTGCAGCATGATTATTTCCTGGTTTACAGCCGGATCATCCATGGTTACCGCGGTCTGCCGGTGGGGACAGGCGGCCGAGGCTTGCTGCTTCTTTCTGGCGGCATTGACAGCCCGGTGGCCGGCTTTATGATGGCCTCCCGCGGCATGGAGCTGGAAGCTGTCTATTTTCATGCTTTTCCCTATACCAGCGACCTGGCCAAAGACAAAGTCCTGGAACTGGCTGAGCTGCTGACCGCCTATACCGGTCGCATGACCGTGCATGTTGTCAACTTCACGGACCTGCAAATTACCCTGCGTGACCACTGTCCGCCGGATATGCTGACCATCGCCTCCCGCCGCATGATGATGCGTATTGCCGAAGGTATCGCGCACAACCGGGACTGCAAAGTGCTGGTGACAGGTGAAAGCCTGGGGCAGGTGGCCAGCCAGACTCTGGATGCCCTTTGTACAACGGATCGTGTGGTGCAGATGCCTGTTTTTCGTCCACTAATCGGTCTTGACAAAAATGACACGGTCGATCTGGCACGCCGCATCGGAACCTATGAAACTTCCATACAGCCCTATGAAGACTGTTGTACGGTCTTCGTCGCCAAACACCCCAGGACACATCCGTCCCTGGAGGATGCCGCGGCCGCGGAAGCCGGCCTGGATATCGCGGGCCTGGTGGCTGCTGCAACACAACAGATCGAGGTGATCTCCCTGTGAAAACCGGTAAACTTAGCAATGAGGACCTACAGCGGCTGGTTCTGAATCGTTTGCCCCGGCCGGGCGGATCGGTACTGCGCGGGCCTGGGGTAGGCCTGGACTGCGCGGCCATCCGGTTTAGCGACGGGCAGGTTGTTCTGACGTCCGATCCCATAACAGGCGCTACAGCGGAGCTGGGCAGGCTGGCCATCCATGTCTCCTGCAATGACATTGCCGCCTGCGGCATTCGTCCCAGCGTCCTCATGATGGTGCTGATCGCACCGCCGGACTGTGAGCCTGAAGACATCAGCCGGATCGTAGATCAGGCGGCTGCCGCCGCCCGGCAGCTCAATGTGAGCATCGTCGGCGGTCATACGGAGATCAGCCCGGCTGTCAACCGTTTTGTCATGATTACCACTGCTATCGGTTTGACATATGGCGATCAGATCATCGACGCATCGGGCGGCAAGGCAGGGGATACCCTGCTGATGACCAAGACAGCCGGCATGGAAGGGACGGCTATCCTGGCAGCTGACCAGAAAAAAAGTCTACAGGCCATGCTTTCAGCAGCAGAGATGGCAGAAGCGGCTGCCCTGATCGAACGGATCAGTGTGGTGGAAGAAGGCGCTATCGGCGGGCGGTTGAATGTGCATGCCATGCATGATGCCACTGAAGGCGG
Source organism: Oscillospiraceae bacterium (assembly GCA_012521915.1). Lineage (GTDB taxonomy): Bacteria > Bacillota > Clostridia > Saccharofermentanales > UBA5734 > JAAYBY01. Next base: position 7,064 of record JAAYLM010000108.1, read on the forward strand.
CATACTGGGCGCCTGCTGGGAGATTGCTGAGGCCTGCGGACTGGGCTGTGTCATCGATGCCGACAAAATCCCCCTGGAGCCGGTTACCGGGAAAATCTGCCAGCTGCTTGATCTGGATCCACTGCGGCTAATCGCCAGCGGCAGCCTTTTGATCGCGACAGACCGGCCGGAAGCGCTGGTTCAGGAACTGACCCGCAAAGGTATTCTCTGCACAGCGATCGGACAACTCAGCAAACAGCCGGAACGTGTGCTGATCCGGTCCGGCCATGAGGAAAGGTTAGCTGAACCAGGTCCAGATGAGCTTTACAAAACGGTCTGATCCGTTACAATAGTGAAAGAAATTTACCAGCAGCCCAGGCTGCGGAAGGAGACCCTATATGAGCTATGAACACATTGCCCGGACAGACCCGGAGGTGTATGCGGCCATTATGCAGGAAATTGGCCGCCAGCGCGATAAAATCGAACTGATCGCTTCAGAGAATTTTGTGTCTGAAGCTGTTTTACAGGCTGCCGGTACGCCCTTGACCAATAAATACGCTGAAGGTTACCCGGGCCGCCGCTATTATGGCGGCTGCGAGTATGTGGACATCGTGGAAGAACTGGCTATCAGCCGGGCAAAGGAGCTTTTTGGAGCTGAGCATGTCAATGTCCAGCCGCATTCAGGCGCCCAGGCCAATACGGCTGTTTATTTCGCCATGCTGGAGCCGGGAGACAAGATCCTGGGCCTCAGCCTTTCACATGGCGGCCATCTGACCCATGGCATGTTCAAAAATGTCTCTGGCAAAACCTACCATGCTGTCGCTTATGAAGTGGAACCGGATACCTGCACCATCGATTACGACAAGCTGCTGGAGGTGGCGCGGCGGGAAAAACCAAAAATGATTGTAGCCGGTGCGAGCGCTTACCCGCGTCAGCTGGATTTTGCCAGATTCCGTGCCGTGGCCGATGATGTCGGTGCGCTCCTGATGGTCGACATGGCGCACATCGCCGGCCTGATCGCTGCCGGACTGCATCCGGATCCGGTGCCTTACGCTGATTTTGTCACCACCACCACGCACAAGACGCTGCGCGGACCGCGCGGTGGCATGATCCTTTGCCGGGCAGAATACGCCAAGGTGATCGACTCCGCGGTCTTCCCCGGACAGCAGGGCGGTCCCCTAATGCATATCATCGCGGCCAAGGCTGTCGCCTTGCGCGAAGCGCTCGATCCGTCCTTTTCCGTTTACCAGAAGCAAATCCTGGCCAATGCCCGTGCCCTGGCCGACGGCTTGCTGCACCGCGGGCTGCGGCTGGTCGCCAACGGCACAGACACGCATTTGATGCTGGTGGATCTGCGTGAAACGGGCGTAACCGGCAAAGTCATGCAGCAGCGTCTTGATGATGTCAACATCACATGCAATAAAAACGGCATTCCTTTTGATCCGGAGTCACCTTTTGTGACCTCAGGCATCCGCCTGGGCACCCCTGCCGTGACAACCCGCGGGATGAATGAGCATGATATGGACAGCATTGCCGAGCTGATTTCCCTGACCTTGCGCGACTACGCATCGTCACAGAATGAAATCCGCCGTCAGGTTGAAGCGATCTGCGCACGCTACCCGCTTTATCCGGATCTCTGAGCGCAGCACCATCAGCATCCTGTCAGTGATATCAGCAGGGAGGAGGGGCGACATGGCAGGTATAGCCGCTAAACTGGAACCACTGGCTTATCGCATGGCACCACGAACCCTGGAGGAATTTGTCGGTCAGGAACATATCCTGGGGCCAGGGAAAATGCTGCGCCGTATGGTTGAAGCCGACCGGCTCAGCTCGATCATCCTGTTTGGCCCGCCGGGAACCGGCAAAACATCCCTGGCCCGGGTGATCGCGGCGACCACCAGAACCGGGTTTGTCAAACTTAATGCGGTCACAGCCGGTGTCGCGGATATCAAGAGGATCATAGCCGATACGGAAAACCCGCTGTTGAATCCGTCTGGCCGCACGCTTCTTTTTATTGATGAGATTCACCGTTTCAACAAACTGCAGCAGGATGCCCTGCTTCCCCAGGTGGAGAACGGGACGCTGATCCTTATCGGTGCCACCACGGCAAATCCCTATTTTGAGGTCAACAAAGCGCTGATCTCCCGCTCGACGGTTTTTCAGCTGCAACCTTTAAGTGAAGCGCATATCCGCCAGATTTTGAACATGGCTTTGGTTGATAAGGAAAGAGGTCTGGGCCACGTACAGGTCCGGCTGGCCGAACGCGCGCTGGACCTCATCAGCAATATGGCCAATGGTGACGCCAGAATCGCGCTTAACGCCCTGGAGCTGGCCGTCATGACCACACAACCGGACCACGAAGGCATGATTTTGGTGGACCAGTCGGTGATCGAAGACTGTATGCAAAAACGCAGCATTTCATTCGACCGTGACGGGGAAAGCCATTATGACAACATCAGCGCTTTCATCAAGTCCATGCGCGGCTCTGATCCCGACGCTGCTGTTTTCTACTTAGCCAGAGCGCTGCATGGCGGTGAAGACATTGAGTTTCTGGCCAGGCGCATCCTTATCTGCGCCGCAGAAGACGTGGGCTTGGCCAATCCTCAGATGTTGACGCTGGCCATGTCCGCTTATCAGGGTATTATGGCGGTCGGCATGCCGGAAGCCAGGATCCTGCTGAGCGAAGCCGCTCTGGCAATAGCCACCAGTCCGAAATCAAATTCGGCCATCATGGCGATTGATAAAGCTTCCAGCGATGTAGCTGACCGGCGCACCGGAGAAGTTCCTTTGCACCTGCGCAACGCACCACTGCCTGGTATGGCGGACCTGGGCTATGCCCAGGGCTACAAGTACGCCCATGACTATCCCGGCAATATTGTGGACCAGGCTTTCCTGCCCCCGGAAGTTGAAGGAACGTGTTATTATCTGCCATACAACAACGGCTATGAAGCCAGGATCAAGGAGTGGCTGGACAAACGCAGGAAAAAGGCATAACCTGCACAGAGACGCGAGGCGTTGCTGCCTGCTTTCTGTTGTTGTTCAACCAAAAAAGCATGAGCTGAATGCCTGAGTAACCAAGGTTACGCCATATGACCTGAACTGAGTTTACATTATCACTGTATCCGGCCGCGAATCGGCTTTCAGCAGTTTGTGTCCGGAACAAGGAGATGACAGCATGAGTGAAAAAAAGAAGGTATATCTGGATCACGCGGCTACAACGCCGGTCCGGCCGGAAGTCCTGGAAGAGATGCTCCCGGTTTTCAGCCGGCAGTTCGGCAACCCGTCTTCCTTTTACCAGACAGGCAGGGAAGCCAGGCAGTTGCTGGACCAGGCCCGTCAGCGCATAGCCCGCTGCATGGGCGCCGACCCCACTGAAATATACTTTACGTCCTGTGGCACTGAGTCTGATAACTGGGCGATTAAAGGTGCTGCGCTGGCTTCGTCAGATAAAGGCCGCCATATCATCACATCCGCTATTGAGCACCATGCTGTGTTGCATGCCTGCCAGGCACTGGAGAAACAAGGGTATTCGCTCACGGTGCTGCCGGTTGACGCTTACGGCCTGGTTGATCCTCAGGCGGTACGTGCTGCGATCCGTCCGGACACCATTCTGGTTTCGGTGATGATGGCCAACAACGAAATCGGCACGATTGAGCCGATCGCTGAAATAGCGGCTGTTTGCAGGGAAAAGAAGGTGCTTTTCCACAGTGACGCGGTTCAGGCTGCAGGTGCTCTGCCCATCGATGTCCATGAACTGGGTGTCGACCTGATGTCCTTTTCCGGACATAAACTCTATGCGCCCAAAGGTGTCGGCGCATTGTACATCCGCCGTGGGGTACGCATTGATAATCTGCTGGATGGTGGCGCACAGGAGCGTAACCGCCGTGGTGGCACAGAAATCGTTGCCGGCATTGTCGCCTTCGCCCGGGCATATGAGCTGGCCGTCGCTGAAATGGACGAAACCGCCGAACGTCTGAGTCGCCTGCGTGACCGTTTTATTGAAAAAGTGATGGACAAAATCCCCCATACTCGTCTCAACGGACACCCCGGTTTGCGCCTGCCTAACAACATCAATGTTTCGTTCGAATTTATTGAAGGGGAGTCGATCCTGTTGATGCTGGACCACTTTGGCTATGAATGCTCCAGCGGATCGGCCTGCACTTCCGGATCCCTGGATCCTTCCCATGTATTGCTGGCCATCGGCCTGCCGCATGAGATTGCCCACGGTTCCCTGCGGGTGACACTTGGCCATACGACCAGGGCCGATGATCTGGACAGGCTGGTTGAGGACCTGATCGGCATTGTAGCCCGCCTGCGAGCCATGTCACCGCTTTATCATGCTGAACAGCATGCTTGAGTAAGGAATATAAAGGCTCCTGTCAGAGCCGGCAGATACATCATAAGAGAAAAGAAAGGTCAGTACATATGCAGTATAGTGATAAGGTCATGGATCATTTTATGAACCCGCGCAATGTCGGTGAGATTGAGGACGCCGATGCTTCCGGAACCGTTGGTAACGCCAAGTGCGGCGATATCATGAAGGTCACGCTAAAAATAGAGAACGGTGTCGTGGTGGACGCCAAGTTTAAAACTTTTGGCTGCGGCTCCGCGATCGCCACCAGCAGCATGGCGACCGAAATGATTAAAGGTAAAACACTTGATGAGGCGCTGCAGCTGACCAATAAGGCGGTTGCAGAAGCGCTTGACGGCCTCCCGCCTATCAAAATGCACTGTTCACTGCTGGCTGAACAGGCCGTGAAAACGGCCTTGCACACCTATTTTGAGGAACACGGCCTGATCAATGACGAAAACCGACATTATTTCGACACGCTGGAAGAAGATGCTCATGACGCGACCTGAACAAAGCTGCAAGACGATTAAGAAGGTAGTCGTTGGCATGAGCGGCGGAGTGGACAGTTCCGTCGCTTCTTTATTGCTGCAGCAGCAGGGCTTCGACGTCACCGGGCTGACGCTGGTCACGCATGACGGAGCGCAGGCAGCCATCGATGATGCCGCGGCCATCTGCCGGCACCTTGGTATCGAGCATATTGTGGCAGATGTCCGGCGGATTTTTCAGGAACGGGTCATCGATGATTTTGTGGATGCCTGGGTGAACGGCCTGACACCCAATCCTTGTGTACGCTGCAACCCGTCTGTCAAATTCAGTATTCTGCAGGAACAGGCTGGCCGACTGGGTGGCCTGATGGCGACTGGACACTATGCCGCGGTCGAGAAAATCGAACAGACCGGCCGGCTGGCCTTAACCATGACAGATTCCGGTCAGAAGGACCAGACTTATTTTCTCTATCGTTTGAGCCAGGAACAACTGTCCAGGTTGATTTTCCCGCTGCGGCATCTAAAAAAAGACGATGTTCGTTCTCTGGCCGCTGCGGCAGGCCTTGCCGGCGGTGATCGTCAAGCGTTGGCTGATAAACCGGACAGCCAGGATATCTGCTTTATCAACGACCGGAATTACATTCGTCTGATCCGTGATGAGGTTGAACGACGCGGCATGACAGACGCTGCCCGCCTTCTGAAAGAAGGGCCGATTCTCGATATGGACGGCCGGGAGATCGGCCGACACAGTGGATTGCTGGCTTATACCATCGGCCAGCGTAAGGGCTTTGATGTCAGGACGACAGAACGTCTATTTGTCATTAAGAAGGATGCCGCACGTAACGCTCTGGTTGTCGGACCATACACAGCTGTTTTACAGGAAACGATCATGGTTAGCGATGTGGTTTACTCCGGATTGGCTTCTTTTCAGCCCGGACAAGCTTGTCTGGCCAGGGTACGCAGTTCAGCCCAACCGGTGGCATGCCGTGTGTTTCCGCAAACAGATGATCGACTGGCTGTGCACTTCAGCAAGCCTGTGGCTGCGCCGGCAGCCGGTCAGTCCTGTGTTTTCTACGCAAATGGCATCATTTTGGCAGGCGGGCTGATTGATTAAAGGCCGATTGTTATCTTTTGCGCTTTGCGCCCGATATAATGGGTGAGATGGGTAAAGCCCAGGCTGCTCAGGTAAGCCTGACCGTCTTTCAGCAGATAACCGACTTGCCGCGCGGTGTGGGCATCACTGCTCAGACAGACTTGCTCACCGCCCAGTTCGCGATAACGTTGGAAGATCGCCCGGTCCGGCCAGGATTCTGTATCGTTGTAACCGGCCTGGCGCAGTGCCCGCACAGTGGCCGTGTTCAGCTCCAGGGTTTTTCCATGCCTGATGAGCGTCCGGAAAAGGGTGTCAAACCGATCAGGCTGCTCACGCCAATAAATTTTGCGGTCCGGCCAGGTCGCATAGCGGCTGATGTAGTCGGCATGGCCTAAAATATCAAAATCAGGGCAGGCTTCAATCATTTCAGCGAGCTGTTCCAGATAGCGGCCATAGACCTGATCCCGCGGATGGTTGTAGATATATGTATCTGAATAGGGATCTTCTCCGTCACTGATATGCAGGGAAAGAATGACGGCATCATAGGCATATCGCCGGGTCAGGCGCGCATAATGGTTGTCAAGGTGGGGCAGGTAGCCCAGTTCGATGCCGTACAGAAGCTGCAGGCCGGCATCCAAAGCCTGCTGCTGCCAGATCCTGATCTGCCGGTCGTAGGCATCCAGGTCGAAGATCGCTTCTTCGCCGGCGATATAGGACATGTCCTTTTCATAATGGTCCGTGAGGCATACCAGCGCAAGACCTGCAGTTCTGGCGGCGCTGATCAGTTCAGAGGCCGGCTGGCGGCCGTCAAATGAAAAATCCCTGCAATGTGTATGATGATCGACCAGCATGACGCCTCCTGTCCGGTTGTAACCTTTGCGCGTGCCATATGCGGCTCAATCCATTATAATACAGGACAGATACTACGTCCAACTGACCGTTTTGGCGCGTCAGATCATTTTACGCATATGGAGGATGAGAACATGTTAGCCAACCAGGACAAGACAAAAGATACGGAGAAAAAGAAAACGGTTCGAAAAAAAGACGCCGAACAGGCAGATGCGGGAAAAGAGCTGAAAAAGAAACTGCAAGTGACCTTCCCCAACCTCTGGGACAAGGCGGATGAAAGCGAACGTAACGAGGCCATGCGATTTGCTGAAGAATACAAGCGGTTTCTCGATTTGGGAAAAACAGAACGCACGTTCATTCAGGTAGCGGTGGAGACCCTTGAGGAACTGGGTTTTGCCGAGCTGGCGTCGCAAGATTACTGGCCAGCCGGCAGCAAGGTCTACCAGACCATCCGCGGCAAAGGGCTGGTTGCCGCGGTCATGGGCAGCGGCCCGGCTGATGCCGGCTTCAATCTGGTCGGTGCCCACGTTGATTCGCCGCGGCTTGACTTGAAGCCACTGCCCATTTACGAAGAAAATGAGCTGGTTTTTTTCAAAACACATTACTATGGCGGCATCAAGAAATACCAGTGGCCCACGATCCCCCTGGCGATCCATGGCATTATTTTCCGGGCAGACGGTTCACCACTGACCATCAGCATCGGTGAAGCACCGGATGATCCTGTTCTGACCATCACCGACCTGCTGCCACATCTTGGTTCTGAACAGATGGGCCGTAAGGCGACCGATCTGATTCGTGGCGAGGATCTCAATGTTCTGGTATCATCGATGCCATATGCCGACCCCGAGCTGGCTGGGCGATTCAAGCTTGGCCTGTTGCAGCTGCTCATGGAACGTTATGAGCTGACGGAGAAAGACTTTGTCAGTGCTGAACTCGAATTGGTTCCTGCCGGTCAGGCCCGCGATGTCGGCCTGGATCGCAGCATGATCGGCGCTTATGGTCAGGATGACCGTGTCTGCGCCTTCACAGCCCTGGCTGCGCTGACCAGTCTGGAAAATCCGGAACGGACCGCTGTCTGCCTGCTTTTTGATAAAGAGGAAATAGGCAGTGAAGGGAATACAGGCGCCCAGTCACGTGCTTACGAATACACCTTGCAGGAGTTGTTTGTACGCTCCTATGAACAGCCGCGCAGCCAGATGGACTTTGCCCGGATGCTGGTACGCTGCCAGATGCTTTCAGCGGATGTCAGCGCTGCGTACGACCCCAATTTCGCTTCTGTCTATGACAGCCGCAACAGCAGTTACCTGGGTCATGGCATGTGTCTGGTCAAGTATGTCGGCGCAAGGGGCAAAAGCGGAACCAGTGATGCCAATGGCGAATTTTTCAGCCGCATCATCCGCGTTTATGACGCGGAAGGTATTCCGTGGCAGACTGGTGAGCTGGGCAAGGTGGATGCCGGTGGCGGCGGTACGGTTGCCGTGTACCTGGCCAATCTGGGTATGGAAGTGATCGACTGCGGCGTACCGGTGCTTTCCATGCATGCGCCATTTGAGATCACCAGTAAAATCGATGTCTACCACACATTCAATGCCTACAGGACCTTTTTTACAAAACTGTAAAAAAACACATCGTTTCTGCAGGGTTGTCGGTCCTTTTCCTGTTGTGCAGACTGTCTGACACGTGGAGCAAGCTGTGCCGCCTGTCGGACAGCACCTGAAAAACGACCGCTGCATGTTGGTAAAGTAGCGCCAATAAAGACCACAGGGGTCAGGTTTAAAGCCTGTCCCCTGTGGTTTTGCATGTTAACGCTGCAGCACGCTGCGCCTTAAGTTCTGGAATCAGCCCGCCGCCGGCGCCCCGGCCGTACCTGGTTAAGTGGATTGGCATCGACAGCATCATGCAGGGCGGCATTATCCACATGGGTGTAGATCTCTGTTGTGGCGATGGACGCATGCCCCAGAATCTGCTGCAGCGCCCTGATGTCGACCCGGCCATACTGGTACATCAGGGTGGCCGCGGTATGGCGCAATTTGTGTACTGAATAGCGGCGGGGGTCCAGACCGGCGGACAACAGGTATTTCTTGAGCAGGTACTGAACGGTCTTAGGACTTATTCTCTGGCGCAGCCTGCTGACAAATAAAGCGTCAGGATCTGCAAGGCCGGCTTGCGGACGTTCAGCCAGCCAGTCATCGAGTGCGTCCAGGCAGGCTCCGTTCAGGTAGATGGTACGTTCTTTGCCGCCTTTACCCATGACCACCAGGGTATCCCCACGGATATCGGAAAGATCAATGCTGCATAGTTCAGCCAGCCGCAGGCCGCAGTTGAGGAAAAAGGTCAGGATACAGACATCACGGCTGGATCGGGGGTCGTCAGTGTCTGCCGCGGTTTCCAGAAGCTGGCGGCTTTCCTCCAGGGACAGGTGGCGCGGCAATTGGCGCAGTTGTTTGGGGGATTCCAGCTCCAGCGCCGGATTTTCCTCAAGGACAAAAGCCTTGTTTTTCAAGTAATGGAAAAATGCGCGCAGGGATGCTGTTTTCCGGGCGCGTGTCGCCGGTCCGCAACGTCTTTCACGGCTTAGCCAGGTCAGATAGGCATAGAAATCAGTCAGGCGGACAGCACGCAGATAGGCTTCATCGATACTGCTGATATCGATCTCCTGCAGGGTTGTGCCTTTTTTGGCCTGACCGCGGTGCAACTGCATAAAACGGAAAAAAAGCACCAGATCATATCGATATTCGCGAATGGTCAGCGGTGAACGCTCTTTGATCGCCTGAAAATAACCGAGAAACTGCTCCAGCTGCGGAAATAGGGGTATGTCCTGCATGGCCTGCCTCCAGTCCTGAGTCCGGCTACAAGGCTTCAACCATTTGAATGCTGGTTTGTGATTGAGCCAAAGCGCTTTGCCGAGTGTATCCTTTGCATTCATTTTAACACAGCGATCGGTTATAATGTCCTTATGCTGTTTGATCTGGCAAAAAGTGACTGACGCTTGCATTGACAGATCATCTATGCTAGAATTCACCAGACATAAACAAATGTCCGCACTGTGCGGACAGCGAAGGTGGGAAAAAGCATGAGAAGACCCTTAAAAGCAGGCATTATTGGCGCAACCGGTTATGTCGGCCAGCGCTTTGTGACCTTATTAGCCCGGCACCCCTGGTTCCAGATCAGTGCGGTCGCCGCATCTGCGCGTTCTGCTGGAAAGACTTATCAGGAAGCTGTGTCCGGACGATGGAAAATGGAAGTGGATATTCCTGAATCAGTGTCTGGTCTGACTGTCTTGTCAACCGAAGCACTGGAGGACTGGATTGAGTCTGTCGATTTTGTTTTTTGTGCAGTTGATATGGATAAAAAGTCGATTCGGATCCTGGAAGAGCGTATCGCCCGCCTGGAAACTCCGGTTGTCTCCAATAACTCCGCTCATCGCTGGACGCCTGATGTACCCATGATCATACCTGAAGTGAATCCTGAACATGCTGCCCTGATTGATCTGCAGCGCAGCCGTCTGGGCACGCGCCGCGGCTTTATCGTGGTCAAGCCCAACTGCTCCATTCAAAGCTACGTTCCGGTTCTAACCCCTTTGCTGGACTTTGAACCGCAGCAGATTATCGTGGCGACCTACCAGGCAATATCTGGCGCTGGCAAGACTTTTGCTGACTGGCCGGAAATGGAGCAAAACCTCATTCCCTACATTGGCGGCGAAGAAGCAAAAAGTGAAGAAGAACCGCTTAAAGTCTGGGGCACCGTCGGCAACAGCGGGATTATCCCGTCCAGTCAACCGGTCATTTCCGCGCAATGCTACCGGGTTGCTGTGCAGGAAGGCCATACAGCAGCGGTTTCTGTGCGCTTTGCCCGCAAACCAGACCGCACCGAAATTCTGGAGCGCTGGGCAGCCTACCGAGGTTTGCCCCAGCAGGCAAAACTGCCTTCAGCGCCGGATCCCTTCCTGATTTACATGCATGACGAAAACCGGCCTCAACCTAAACTGGACAGTATGGCCGGACAGGGCATGGCTGTCACCATCGGCCGTTTGCGCGAGGACAATGTAATGGATTGGAAAATGGCCTGCCTGTCCCATAACACCATTCGCGGGGCTGCCGGCGGAGCTGTTCTAACCGCTGAACTGCTGGCGCACCAGGGATACTTGACAGCCCGCTGAAACTGAGGTTTGATATGTCGATCCGTGTGGTCAGCGAACGCTTCACTTTCAACTCTGCTACAGATACAGGCACACTGCAGGGACGGCTTTATCTGCCTTGCCGTGAGGACACAGGCGAAAGGGACCTTGCTGTTTTGCCAGTCCGATGCCTGGTCCAGATCGTACATGGCATGGCTGAACATATGGAACGCTATCATCTCTTTGCCTCCTGGTTGACCGTCCAGGGC
>JAAYLM010000010.1 GCA_012521915.1 Oscillospiraceae bacterium
CTTTGTGCCTGCCGATAAGGCTATGACAACATTTAGCTGTGTGCAAAAGCGTGAAACCTTGGCAGGTTACGCTTTGGTGACTGCAGATTGACACAAACAGGTATAACGATAGCTTTTTGCATTGTTACCGGTAGTTTCCGAGTTATAAGCTGCTGAATCGGCGAAGCGCCTGAAACAGCAGCTTTTTCAGGCTCGATAGTGTAGTGCCTAACTATTAATCAGTATTGACACGTGTAATCTGTTGATATATAATATTTATGGGTATACATGATTGAACTGTATTGCCTAATGGAGGCGCTCTATGTCGTCACTTGTTTCAAAGGAGATCAAGGGTCACTCATACTATTACATTGTGGACAGTAAGCGGATCAACGGCAAGCCACGCCATGTCAATCAGATATATCTGGGCCCCGTGCAGGATGTCATCCAGCAGCTCAAGGAGAACAAAGGAGCTGTTTCTCCCTTATACAGTCAGTCGTTGGATTTTGGTGCCGCCGTCGCGTTGTATGATCTAGCGGAGCGGCTCAATCTCGTTGCTTTGATCAACAGGATAGCCGGCAAGCGGCAGCAGGGGGTTTCCGTCGGCCATTATCTGCTCCTGGCGGCCTTGAACCGCGCACTGGCGCCCACATCAAAGAGCAAGTTGGCCGACTGGTATGAACAGACCATGTTAAGCCGGCTGATACCGTGTGCCAAACAACAGTTGAGCAGCCAGCGGTTCTGGGATCACATGCACTATTGGACACAAGAGAAGATGGATCAATTTGAAGCCAGCTTCACCCGGCAACTGGTTGAGCAATACCAGCTGACAACCCGTTGCGTTGTTTATGACGCGACCAACTTCTTCACATTTATAGACACGACCAATCAGCAGGCGAGTGTGGCCCAAAGGGGGCACTGCAAACAGAAGCGCACGGATCTGCGGATTATTGGCTTGTCTTTGCTCGTGTCTTCCGATGAAGAGATACCCTTGTTTTATGAAGTCTATGAGGGAAACAAGCCGGACAGCAAGCAATTTGCTGATGTTGTCGATACACTCCGGAAACGATATGCTCAAATCTTCGGACAGGAAGCGGACATAACCCTGGTGTTCGATCGCGGCAATAACGCGCAAAGCAATCTGGATCTACTGATGCAGCAAGAAAAGCCTTTTCATTGCATCGGCGGCTTGAAACTTACCCAATGCAAACAGCTGCTTTCAATACCCAAATCCCAGTATAGAAAGCTGAATGGTTCAGAGTTCGGTGAAACCAGCGTCTTTCGGACGCAGATGCACGTTTACGGTCGCAACATGACCATTGTTGCCACACACAATCCCGAATTACTCAGAGGACAGTTGCAGGGCATTTTGATCGGACGGGAAAAATGCCGTACTGCTCTCACAGCGCTTCAGGAGCGCCTGCAGAAATGGGAGAACGGTGAAAACACACGGGGTAAAGCACCTGATCTGAAAAGCTGCCAAAAAAATGTTGCCGCCATTCTCAAGGGCCAATACATGAAAATGCTATTTGATATCGTGTGGTCAGAAGCAGGTCGTTATCCATCCTTTATTTTCAGGACACCAGAAAAGGCCTTGCTCGATCTTGAGGAGTCCATTCTTGGCAAAACCTTTCTCTTTACAGACCAACACACATGGAGCGATGAGCAGATTGTTCACGCTTATCGATCTGCCTGGCATATTGAGCATGTTTTTCGTCAGATGAAAGACCCGGTTCACTTAACGGTCAGACCCATGTGGCATTGGACAAATCCGATGATACGTGTTCACATCTTTTGCTGTGTTCTGGCTTATAGGCTCTGTGGTATTTTGCAAAAAGAACTGAAACAGCATGGATTTGATCTGAGTATGAATGATCTGCTTGACAAGCTTGGCCAAAGCAAACAGCTCATTCACTATTATCAGCGCAAGCGTGGTTTATCCGAAACTTACTCAATGACAATCGGTAGCGAAGAGACTGAAAAAATCGTTCGTTTGCTCGATTTGCAGCGCTACAAGCTTAGTTAGGTAAAAATAGACTCGCCTCAAAACACCTCTCCTTAAAGGCTTTGAGGCCTGTCAACATCCTAACTCGGAAACTATCGCTATCGTGTTGTAGTACTGGCCATTATACCCGGCAACTCCGGAACGGGCAAATCCGGTAGCTTTAGGCTGCTATTTCCCGGCCTAAGCACACTAAGCGTGAATGTCGCCTGATTGACCAGCGTGAATATATACGTTGACAAAGGATATGTCTTCGGATCGTTCAGGTA
>JAAYLM010000109.1 GCA_012521915.1 Oscillospiraceae bacterium
AGACTGTATTGCTTCAGTTTCTCCAACATCCAGTCATAGGATTGTACAACAGGCATGTCAATTCTCCTTTGCCGGATCAGGCAGCAGACGGAGGGCACGCAGCAGCCGTCTGTATTCACGCCTGTTTCGCTCGATCATCCTGCTTGCATACGGCTTCGCATGATCAGTACAGTTCCGGCGGGCTGACTGATCTGAAATGCACCCCAGCAAACGGTTGTCGCATAATTCGTTCAATGTTCCGCGGCTGAGGTCGTGCCTGGCATCATAGGGATAGGCCACAAAAGAAAAACGGGACAAGCTGATCTTGTATCGCTCACCAAGAAATAAGGCTGCCCTGGTCATCTCCCTGAAATCTCCGGCTTGCCCCCTGAGCGGGATGATCACCTGGTCTGCCGCCATGACGCACAGGCAGGTATAAGCATCGAAAACACTGCGGCTGCAAAGCACAATCACAACATCACAACCTAACCTTGCCCACTTGAGTGTCTGGTGCAGTGAGTCAAGATGACAGTATTCATATTTATCCAGCTGATGAACCCCTTCAACCAGCCGGACACGCGGGATGGCTGTTTCCCGGGTACAGGCACGCAGCAGCTTCGGGTTCAGCCGCCCCTGCTGTTCAGCCTGAAGAGCCAGTTCCAGCCCGCTTGCCTCATTGAAAGACCGGTCACGGTTAAAGGGGGCACGGTTTCCCAGCAACAGATCAGCACGTGGATTAAGCAGATCCGCGTCAATGACGAGCACATCCTGTTGCTCAGCAAGTACGGCAGCCAGTTCACAGCCACAGGCTGCGCCATCCCAGACACAGATCAGAGATGCCGGCAGAGCCGACGTTTTAGCCTCAGGCTGGATGGATGCAGCTGGCAATGGTGCAGACTTTCGGAATTTCATCGCTGGCAACCGTTTCCGTTTGCGGACAGACCGGCCACTATCAGACACAGGCCGGCATGATGCCTGCTGAAGATCCTGATCGAGCAGCTGGCGCAAAGCATAAACCATCGCGTCAGCATGTTCGAAACGCTGGACAGGATCGGCATGCAAGCAGCGTACAAACAGGGTCTGAACGGCTGTTGGCGCCTCTCCGAGGATGGTCTTGATGGGTTTTCCGCGGCAATCTGCCGGATTGAGGCCGGTCAGGGCAACCAGTACAGACAAGCCCAAAGCATAGAAATCACTTGCCGGGACAGGATGCCCGCGTGTCCTTTCGGGAGCCGCGTAATTCAGTGTGAGTGCTTTTTTCTGCTGTACGGCATGATTCCGCATGGTCCGATCATGAAGACAGGCTGCTGTAAAATCGATCAGCCCGGCACACCCGCTGTGACCAACAATCAAATTGGCAGGCTTTATGTCCAGATGCAACAGGGCAGGATCGTTGCGCAGGTGTAAAAAACTCAAGATACGGGCCCATTGCAGCATAAGGGACAACAGATCGTTTAGGCCAAGTCTGCCGTGCCCTTCCCCAATCAACTGGTCGAGGGAAGAGCCCGACAAGTATTCAAAGATATGGCAAAGACGACCATTTGGCCCTGTTGTGCTACCGTAACAGCGCGGCACCCCCGGATACCGGTTTCGGGCGAGCCAGTTGACAACTTCGGGATCAACAAAGGAATCAGCTGGCTTAAGGACAAAAAGACGGCCATCCTGCTGATTTTTAGCGATAAACCCATCACGCAGATCTTTCTGAAAATGAAAGCTGTTACTGGCGATCTTTTCCTTGCGCATACCGACTCCTGTTTCGCACTTTCCCTGCACGGTATCCAACCGGGCATGATCTGCTCTCAAAGAAAAGTGAGCTGTTGTGAGCATAACGAAAAAGAGCACCCGGCGGGGTGCTCTTTATACGTCAAAAACCAACAAAACGGGATCATTGCCATGGAGGCAGTGTCGCAGTAGCCGGCCTTGTTGTACGGGAAGTCATGTTTAGGCTATTTTTTCCGTTTTCAAAACGATTTCCGGTGGTTTTTTCTCCAATACACTGGCTTTTGTGACAATGCAGCGGGCCACATCATCCCTCGAGGGCAATTCAAACATGATATCCATCATGATTTCCTCGAGAATGGCACGCAGTCCGCGGGCTCCTGTATTCCGTTCCAGCGCCAGACGGGCGATCTCCTCAACCGCGTCATCTGTAAAACTCAGTTCGACGCCATCATAATTGAACAGTTTTTTGTACTGTTTAACCAGCGCGTTGCGTGGTTCCTGAAGAATCCTGATCAACATCGCTTCTGTTAAGCCTTCCAGAGGCACAACAACAGGCAGGCGGCCGACGAACTCGGGAATCAGGCCATACTTCAGAAGATCCTGAGGCATGACATCAGCCAGGACCTGTCCAATATCTTTTTCTTTACGGCTTTCCACAACCGCTCCGAAACCTATCGATTTTTTGCCGGTACGGTTCTGAATAATCTTTTCCAGCCCATCGAAAGCGCCACCGCAAATAAACAGGATATGGGTCGTATCGATCTGAATGAACTCCTGGTGCGGATGCTTACGGCCACCTTGCGGGGGTACGTTGGCGATTGAACTCTCCAGGATCTTAAGCAGCGCCTGTTGTACGCCTTCACCGCTAACGTCACGCGTGATCGACGGATTATCTGATTTTCGGGTTATCTTGTCGATCTCATCGATATAGATGATGCCGCGCTGCGCCCGCTCAATATCAAAATCCGCGTTCTGTATCAGCTTCAGGAGAATATTCTCAACATCTTCACCAACATAGCCGGCCTCTGTAAGCGCAGTCGCGTCGGCAATGGCAAACGGGACATCAAGTATCCTGGCCAATGTCTGGGCCAGCAACGTCTTTCCGCTTCCCGTCGGGCCGATCAGCATAATGTTGCTTTTTGTAAGCTCAACATCGTCATCTGCAACCTGCACGGCATTTTTCTCATCAGCCGGCTTCTTTTGCCTGCTCTTGTCAGCTTTGTCGGATTGTTCTGCAAACACTCGCTTGTAATGGTTGTAAACCGCCACCGACAAGGCTTTTTTTGCACGTTCCTGGCCAATGACATACTGGTCAAGCGCTTCCTTGATCTTAAGCGGCGACATCAGCTCCTCGCGACGTTTGGGTTCACCTTGCGTCGCTTGTTCTTCTATACCTTCCTGCAGGATTTCTTCACAAAGATCAACGCACTCATTACAGATGAAGACGCCAGGGCCGGCAATCAGCCGGGCGACCTGTTGATCCGTTTTGCCGCAGAAGGAACAACTGACCGGTGTATAGGGCTCATCGCCGCTACCGGGTCGTTTGGTTCCGCGTGTTCCGCCTTTTCCTTTGTTTCCATCCGCCATGATCAGACCCTCTTGCTCATGATCTCGTCAATGATGCCATAGGCAATGGCGTCTTCCGCGGTCATCCAGTTGTCGCGTTCGGTATCGATGGCGATTTTCTCCAGAGGCTGTTTGGTACGCTCGGATAAAATCTTGTTCAGACGTTCCCGCATGCGGATGATATGATCTGCGGCGATGCGGATATCAGACGCCTGACCCTGCGCGCCGCCGGATGGCTGATGAATCATGATCTCAGCATTGGGCAGGGCAAAACGTTTGCCGGGTGTGCCGGCGGCGAGCAAAAAGGACCCCATGCTGGCGGCCATGCCCATACAGATGGTCTGGATGTCCGCCTTGATGTACTGCATGGTGTCGTATATCATCAGGCCGGATGACACTTCACCACCGGGGCTGTTGATATAAAACTGGATGTCCTTTTCCGGATCTTCCGCTTCCAGAAAAAGCAATTGGGCTGTAATCAGGCTTGCTGTAACGGAATTAACCTCATCGCTGAGGATGATTATCCGTTCCTTAAGCAGGCGGGAAAAAATATCATAGGACCGCTCACCGCGATTGGTTTGTTCTACTACAATGGGTACAAGGCTCATTGGTCATACTCCTTCCGCTTCCTTAAATGGCAGGCGTGCCCATGGCACGCCCGCTCACTTACACTTTACTCTTTGGCTGAATCTTCCGGTGTGTCACCTGAAGCAGCTTCAACGACTGGCTCTGCCGCGTCAGACAGCACGTTGCCTTCTTCATCCTGCTGTTCTGGCTCCGGAGGCGGCGCCACCGGTTTTGCCTGTGCGACAAGCCGTTCCACAGTCTTGCGCTGGATGATTGTCTCCGTCACAAAACTATCTTTCATGTCCGGCAGTCTTGATTTGATGTCTTCAACCGTCATGTTGTACATCTTGGCCATTTTCTCGATTTCTTCTTCAATCTCTTCATCGGATGCTGTAACGTTTTCCGCCTTGGCTATCGTCTCAAGCACCAGCCTGGTTTTCACCCGGTTTTCTGCCGGTTCGTGCAACTGCTCTGTAAAAGTATCCAGTGTTTGACCCATATAGCTAAGGTATTGTTCCAGTTCCAGACCCTGGTAACGCATCTGATTACGCTGTTCGTCGACCATGCGTTCTATTTCCTGGTCGATCATGACATGCGGCAGATCAATCACTGCATTATCCGCTACGGCCTTAATGACATTTTCCTCATAGATGCCGTTCGCTCTGTTAGCCGCGTTTTCTTCCTGTTTCTTGCGCAGGCTTTCTTTATATTCTTCAAGTGTCTCAAACTCACTGACATCTTTGGCGAACTCATCATCCAGTTCCGGCAGTTCCGCTGTTTTGACATCGTTGATGGTCACGGCGAATATCGCTTCCTTGCCGGCCAGCTCTTCACTGCCATAGGATTCCGGGAATGTCACCTTGATCTCAAGAGACTCACCGCTGTTATGGCCGATCAGCTGTTCTTCAAAACCGGGAATAAATGTTTTCGAGCCAATCTTCAGATCATAAGAAGCACCTTTGCCACCGTCAAAAGGAACGCTGTCAATGGAACCCTCATAATCGATGTTGGCGGTATCGCCATCCTGGATGGCACGGTCTTCAACAGGAATCATCCGGCTGTTGCGTTCTTGAATGCGCTTAAGTTCATCATCAACGTCTTTATCTTCAACAGGGAACTCCGGCTTTACCGCCTCGACACCCAGATACTCGCCAAGGGCCACTTCAGGTTTCACGGTCACAGAAACAGAGAATTTAAGCCCTTTTTCGCGACCGATTTCAGTGATTTCGATCTCAGGCTGGGCGACGGGTTCCAGACCATGTTCCTTTATGGCTTCTGCGTAGGCCGGGTTGGCTGCGAAATCGATGGCGTCCTCATAGAGAACCCCTTCACCGTAATATTTGGTCACCAGACCCATCGGGGCTTTCCCTTTGCGGAATCCGGGGATCATGAACTGGTTGGCGTTTTTCTTGAAGGAACGCTGCAACGCATCGGCAAACGCCTCAGGTGTCACGTCAACAGAAAGCGTCACCACATTGTTCTCTTTTTTCTCCGGCACAGAAGCCATGGTATATCCTCCTAAGCAGCACATATGTGCTATTCATCCAAATGCTACAAGATTCTATCATAGCCAGGGTGTCTTGTAAAGAAACACAGGAAACCAAACAGGCGGTATTTCATCAATATTTTGACTTTTTTTGACTTTCACAGCAATAAACAGATCAGAATACACGGTGCGACAAAAAGGCTTGGGCTGTGTTAAAATGCAGGGCAGATGACCTGAACAGCGCGCAGAGGAGAACAAAATCTCATGGCTGATGTATTCTGGACGGTGTACCGCACCGTGGTTGCCGGGTTTTTCGGTTTACTCATCGGAAGTTTTCTCAATGTGTGCATTTACCGGCTGCCACGCGGCGAGACCATCGTCCGCGGCCATTCATATTGCCCGCGTTGTCAGCACCCGCTAGGCGGCATGGATCTGATTCCTGTCATCAGCTACCTTTTATTGCGACGGCGCTGTCGCTATTGCCGGCAGCCGATCGCCGCACGCTATGCCAAGGTCGAAGTGGTTAGCGGCACAGGCTTTGCCTTGCTGGTCTGGCTCTGGGGTGATGGTCCTCTATCTCCGGCAAACCGCAGCGATGCCTGTCTTTACGGCATACCCGATACGGCGCTCAATATCTTCATGATCACCATGTACCTGATCGCTTTCTCCGGCTTTCTGGTCTGGGCTATGATTCTCTTTGACCGGCAAACACCGCCACGCGCTTTATATCTGTTTCTTCTGTTGTCTCCGGTCACAAAATTGCTCTGGCAGCCCCAGCAATGGTATTTGCCGTTTCTGACAGCCGGCCTCGCGTCTTTGCTCTGCTGGCTGCTCCTGCTGAGACTTGAGCAGCCTCCATCTTGTCGCCTCCAGGTCATTCATTTCACAACAGGGTTTTCTTTGCTGGGGGCCTCTGTTTCTTTACCGGCGTTCCTTCCGGCACTGGCCGTTGGTGCGCTGCTCTACCTGTTGTTTAAAAAAGAAAAAAAAGACCGGTCCGGGCCCTATACGTCCAAAACAGCGCCCATCGTGGTTCTGATCGCTTTCCTGGCAATGCTGTTTTTATAACGACGTGTGTTTGCACGAGACCAACGACGGCTGTATGCCTTGCGGCCGCCCCTCAGATACCCGGTTTGCGTTGCTCAAAAAAAGATAGGATCAGTGAAAAGACACTTAAGCCGATCGCCAGATAGAGCAAAGGCCGTTTTCCTATCAGTGGACAACTGCCGGGCAGCGCCGGATTAAGCACAAAAAAGTCAAGCAGCAAGTACATTACGATCAGCAGGGCTGCTCCCAGCATGATATTGCCGCAGATAGCCAGCAGTCGTTTTGTTTTCATGCTTCAGCCTCTCCTGAACGCGCTTCAATGTTGATCCAGACAGGCTGATGTCCCGTAGCTGGTAGAAACACCTCGAAAAAATCACGGCCGGACACAACCAGGCTGGCCGTATTGATACAAGGGTGGAAGACCATGTTTTGGCAATCGCGCAAAGAACGATCCACCAGCAGCTGCACAACATGTTGGCGGTCAAAAACAAGACCCAGAGGAGATATGGCGCCCGGTGTTGTCTGCAACAGCCTTTCCAGGTGCTCAGACCCGGCGAAAGAAAGACGGGCAACCTGTAGTTGTTTCGAAACAGACGCTGTCTTGAACAGTTTGTCCGCCGGCATCAGCAGGAGATAAAACACAGTCTTCTGCCTGTTGCAGAGAAAGAGGTTTTTGGGATGGTCCGCACCCAGTTCCTGATCGACAGCGGCCAGGTCGTTCATGGTCAGCGCCGGCGGATGCTCGATCAAATGATAGGCGATGCTTTTGTCCTGCAGAAAATCCAGCACTTCTGAAGCCGTTTTATTTATCGTTGTTTCATCTTGCATTTCTGACCCTTTCCACAAACGCGGCCTAAACAGGCACGGTAAGACCATCATAGGCTACAGAAAAACCAAGTTCTGCAGCGACAGGCACCAGCTCATCATGGATCAGCCCGCCATTATGGGAGAAATGATTGATCACAAAATGGGTCTGATCATCAGCCAGTCGCATCTCAATCAGTTTTTGCCGGACTTCAGCGCAGGCAGCCAATCCCATATGTCCTCGACGCCAATCCAGCTGCAGTGCGGTGCAGTCCAGGGAAACAAGATTCAGGAGATGGCCTTCTTCTTTTAGATACTGCCACGTTTCTTGCGGAAACCAGCCGGTATCATTGCCGTAAAGCAAAGTACGACCTTCCCTGCTGATCAGGTAGATGACCGGCTCACTTTCCTGCGCATGATCCGCCTTCAGTGGTACGACCTGGTAGCGACCTGCGGCGAAAGGCTCAAATGGCCGGATCTGACAGCAGACAGTAGGTCCTTCGCTGTCATTGTGCTTGCTGAGAACAGGCCATATTTTCTCACAGGCCGGCAAAGTCGCAAAAACAGTCAGTTCCTCTTGTGTCTGCCGATGGGCAAAAGCACCTGAGCGCATGGCAAAATCCCCGGCGTAGAGGTGATCGCTGTGATCATGTGTGATCAGACAATGCGTCACCCTTGTAAGATCCAGACCCTGCTGCAGGACATGAAGATATGTATCGGGCGGGAAGTCAATCAGCAGGCTTTCGTCTACAATGGCTTGCGATCGTGTCCGGATGCTGGCCCCGCCGGCCAGGCGCGCCCGGCGGCAATGATCGCAGGAGCAGAACAAACCCGGCCAGCCTTCAGCCGCGGCCGTACCAAGATATTTAATTTCCATACCCGCCTCCTGACGTTTTTTACCACCCGTGCAATTTTCACCCTGCACAGCAGGTATCCCTATTAATCTCTGCTGTCTGACAAGCTGAGGAACCTGCGTTCTGGCCAGTCCGTTTGTTTTTCAGGATCAACAGCCGAAAAGCCTGTGGTATATTGTGTTCCCTATTGTGGCAAATGAGCCTTGATGTTGTCAATGCCGGACGACTATGACACAGGAGCAGTTTCCAAGGCACATCAACGCGGGTTTGATGTTCGTGCCCGGGGTGTCGCTGATGCAATGCTGATGGAATGGGCATTGGCATGCGGTGTGGATGGTATGACTGTCAATTTCCCGGATAAACTGGCTGCCCGAATCCGTCAGGCCGCCATCTAGGTAGAATAACCCAATAAATGCAGCAGCAGACTGATGACCAGCGGTACCGTAAACAGGCTGTAGATGTATGAGACAAAAGTAAGCTGGGCACCCTCGGTACTGTCACCGCCTGTCGTCTGTGTGAAAATGACCGTATTCAGGCCGAAGGGCATGGCCAGAAGAATCACAGCCAGCATGATTGTATCCGGGTTGACCTGGAATAAGCGAAGCGCGGCAAAAACGCCCAGAGGCAACACAATCAGCCGGATCCAGGTAGCTACATGTACCTTGAGCCTGCCCAGCAGCCGACCCGGCAGAAAAGCACCCAGCACAAAACCGGTCAGCAACATGGCAACCGGCGCCATGCAGTCTGATGCCAGATCCATCGTTTCCATAACAACCGACGGCATCCTGATGTTGCCTAAACCCGCGGCGATGCCGAGAAACAAAGCGATCATGGACGGGTTGATCATACTCTTGAAAGACCAGGAGCGATTGGGATTGAGAATATAGATCCCAACTGTATAGATAAAGATCGAATAGGGAATGGTAAACACCATGAAATGGAATAGCGTAAGTTCACCAAAAAGAGCCAGGACAAGCGGATAGCCCAGATAGCCCAGGTTTGGGATCGTAAATGAATATGAATAAACTTCCCGGATATTTTTGTCCGCGGTAAAAAAACGGGCCAGCAAGCGTGACAGCAAAAAGGTCACGCTGAGCACAGCCAGCGAAATAAGCAGCATCGTGCTTTGCTCTTTGATGACAGATGGCCGGAAATTATTGGCCATGGTGCGAAAGCACAGCGCTGGAAGAAACAAATAGACTTCCAGCTTAGACAAAACGATGCCAGTCTGGTCCGGCAATAAAGAGAGTCGACGCAGGAGATAGCCGGCGGCTATAAATGAGAAGAGTTTGATCAACTGCAATGCGGTTATAGAGAATTGCTCAAACAAAGGATAGTCCCTCACATGTCTGTTCATTTAACCCTGGGTTATCGTTTATCCGTTAAGATAATTCGTTTCATCTTAACGCATTGCGTGTTTCAGCGCAATATAACAGCCGCTGCCTGGCAGCTAACGGCTCGGTCTGGCTTTCCATTGACGCTATACGCATCCCTCAGTGATAATGAAAGAATCAAGCTGACTATATCCTCGCTTCATCTATCTGACGTCTGGCGGTTTGTGCCACAGAAAGCAGGAGGGACAAGATAATGGGCACTGAAACGGCAAAAAATCAAAACGCAGCCGAGCAGCCGGAACGGGTGATACACCTGATCGGCAACGCCCATATTGATCCGGTCTGGCTATGGCCCTGGACAGACGGATTCAGTGAGGTCAAAGCCACCTTTCAGGCAGCCTTGGACCGCATTGAGGAATATCCGGATTTTATCTTTACCTGTGCCGGCGCCTGCTATTATCAGTGGGTTGAGCAAAACTGCCCGGCCTTATTCAGCAAAGTCCGGCAGGCGGTTCATGATGGTCGCTGGGTTCCGGTCAATGGCTGGCACCTTCAGCCGGACTGCAACATCCCCTGTGGCGAATCATATGCCAGGCACGGGCTCTATTCCCAGCGCTATTATCTGGATAAGTTTGGCATCATTTGCGATTCCGGATATAATGTCGATTCATTCGGCCACAACGGCATGCTTCCTCAGATCCTTAGATTGAGTGGTATGTCCAGCTATGTCTTTCTCCGTCCCGGTGATCATGAAAAGCCGGGAGTCGACAATCTTTTTTACTGGCAAAGCCCGGACGGCAGCCGGTTGCTAGCTTATAAAATTCCTGGCAGCTATAACCTCTCGGATCCTGATGATCTGACAGACAGGATCATCCAGGTGGCCGGGATCGGACAGAACCTCAATGCGGAAATGATGTTGTTCTATGGTGTCGGCAACCATGGCGGCGGCCCAACCATCGCGCTGCTTGAGCAGATTGAGGAACTGCGTGATCAGCCGGGCTTTCCGCCGCTGCGCTATAGCTCGCCGCCGGCGTTTATGAAAGCGATAGCTGCCATGAAGCCAAATCTGCAGGTGATTGAAGATGATTTGCAGTACCATGCCATTGGATGCTACAGTGCCATGCTCAAAATCAAGCAGCTCAACCGACGCGCTGAACAACGCCTGCTTGGCAGCGAGCGCTTCGCGACCCTTGCCTACAGTCTTTTTGGCGGTAAGGTTCAAACCAAAATATTGCGAAACGCTTGGGAAAAAGTGATGTTCAACCAGTTTCATGATATTCTGGCGGGATGCAGC